>CAYYJO010000001.1:0-29883 GCA_964472265.1 uncultured Caldisericales bacterium
TGGCCTTGAGAGTTGACCAGGGCGTGATCCTGACTCACCGAAGGTGGTGATGAGGGCGTAATCTGCAGTGTTATAGATATAGACTTTGTTCTCTGTTTGACTTGTTACATAGAACTTGGCATCAGTACCGGCTACAGCCCAGCAACCATCCATAAGGATTGATGTAAGTGTCTTTCCTGTAAGGTCAAAAACAATGACCTTTTTCATTCCTGGATCCGTTACGATGATTTTGTCGGATGAGATTCCTACGCCTGTTGGTTCAACAAAAGTTGCGCCATCCTGATTGTAGTTGATTGTGTCAATGTACTTGCCGGTTGTGTCGCAGACAATGACATTGGAGGAGCCAGTGTTTGCAATGTAAAGCCTTCCCTGATATTGCGCGATTCCCCTTGGCTGGTTAAGAAGCTGTTGCTGGTTGTTGTAAACCTTGAATTCGCCGGCGTACTTACCGTCCTTGTCATGCATGAGGATTTTGTTGTTTACATTGTCACAGAGGAATGTAGTGCCCTTATATGATGTTATGCCTGCCGGAAGATACAGCTGGCCATTGTGTTGACCAAATATTCCGAAGGCAAATTCAGATCTGGGATAGATTCCCTGAACCCTGCGCATGCCCTGATCAACAATATAGAGCCTTGCTCCATCAAAGTGCAGGAATGTAGGTTCAAGAAACATGCCAATGGGCATGTTCTTCCCGATGATGTCAGGTGTCGGTCCAGTTACGGCAGCGATATCCTTCTTCCCTGTTACAAGGAATGTTGATATCATGACAATTGCTACCAATACTGCGATCGCTTTCTTCATCATTTGCCCCTTTCGCGTAATCATGTATGAAAATGATACCATGTTTCCATACTATTTCCAACAGGTAGACGGTCAATAAAGCTCGCAGGCTGTAAAGGTTATATTTTCGATAACCTGTGCTTGTGTTTCCTTGTCTTGTTTTTAATATTGCGCCCGTTATATTTAAGCCCGTACAAGTTTTTAAAGAGTAAAACAGCCTTAAGGAGGACTTTTTATGAAGAAGATGATAAGGAATGGACTGTTGATCATAACGACGGCAGCCCTTCTTTGCAGCTCGTTCGTTGGACTGGGATCAATCGGTACGGTAAAAGCAGCAGCCGTAGAATTTTTCCCGTTCTCGATCATAATGACGGCCGGCATGCATGGAAATGTTATGCCGTTCGAATACCAGGGTCAGCCTGATTTCGGTGGTTTCGCAAAAGCATCAACAAAAATTGCTGAAATCAGAAAAGAAATCTGGATGGACAAGAACTGGTGGGAAAACGGCGGCGAGACAATGACTCTCGACATTGGAAACGCCATTATGGGTTCCCAGACAGGCTGGCTTTTCACAAACAAGAAAGTCGGAGACGACATTCACCCGGCAATCAAAGCAATGAACGGCATTGGTGAGATCAATCTCCCACCGGTTGGCGAAAATACCGGCAAGACCGTTAAGGGTTACGATGCAATGCTCTACGGTGCAGGTGAACTCTCAATAGCCCCACAGCGCAGGGAGCAGCTTCGTGGCCAGGCCACATTCCCGTGGATCACTTCAAACGTAATGGTTGGCAAGGACAGGGAAAAGTTCTCCTCAGACGAGTGGAAGATGGTTGTTTACAAAATCCCGACAGCAGCCCACCCTCTTCGTTTCGGCGTCATCGGCCTTACCAACCCGGCAGTCAAAACCTGGGAAGACCCGCTCAACCTTAAGCTTGGAAGCCAGGAACTCTATTTTGAAAACTATCTCGAAAAGGCAAGGGAATGGTCAGAAATTCTTAAGGAAACTGGCGAAAAGGCTGACTTCATCACCATCATCACAGACCTTGGCCTCGACAAAAACGCTGATGGAACATGGAACAAGACCAATCCAATCTATCAGATCATCCAGGATGTAACATACGTAGATTTCATCATCTCGTCATCGCCAGGCAACCCGGTTCAGTCAGAAACCTTCGTCACTACCTCCGAAACCGGCAAGAAGCATGAAACGCTCCTCACCCAGCTTCCAGAAGATGGAATCACAATGGGCAGGATGGATCTCGTTCTCGAAAAGTGCACATGCCCGGTAAAACCGTACGTTTTCAGGATGGAAAACGGCAGAAGAGTTATGAAGGCTCGCTTTGTCACTCTTGACAGCACCATACCGGCTGACCAGAAGATCAGAAACGAATTCAAGACCTCAGAAGTTCTCATGAAGGAACAGTTCGACAAGCGTGTTGGAGAATCAGCATCGGAAATCACAACTTCGAATGCAAGATATGTTGACAATCCAGTCGCAGAAATTGCCTGCAAGGCAATGATGAAGGAAACTGGTGCCGAGATCGCACTCACAGACATCTGGACAACAACGGCAACAGTCAAGAAGGGCTCCTTCACATACGGTGACCTTTTCAATGTTTTCCCGAAGGACTCAAAAATTTACAAGATGACCCTTACCGGAAAGCAGATCAAGGACGCTCTCGCAAGGGCAGCACAGGTCTACCACACAACAAACGACAAAAACTTCATCATCGCAAAGGGTCTCAAATACTCGCTTGATGTCAGACCCGGCGCAACAAATCCAGTACCGGTTTTCTCCCTTGATGTCAACAAGAAGTACGTGGTCGCAACAAACTCATACATCGCTTTCGGCCAGGGTGACTACAAGTTCGACACAAAGAAGGAAGCAACCTCAAGGAAACTCTTTGATGCAGTTGAAAAGTACATCAAAGACAATGGAGCACGCTGGGACAACGTAGTTTCAAAGAACTGGTTTGTGGTTCCAGACTATCTTGACCACTGGGCAAAGGATTACATCCAGGTTCTCATGGACAAGAAGGTCGTCGGCGGAGACGCAAACGGCAGATACAACCCGGATGCAAACATGGTCAGGGCAGAAGCTGCAAAGATGGTTCTCTCAATCTATGACCACGGCACGGCAAATCCAGCAAAGGCATCGTTCTCAGACATAAACGCAAAGAACTGGGCATACACCTTTGTTGAAGGCGGACTTACTAAGGGTATGTGGTTCTGGCTCAAGGGCAAATTTGAACCGAACAAAAACGTAACCAGAGAAGAAGTCATCACGAACATGGTCATCTCAATGGGCAAGAAGGCAGAAGCAGAAGCCATCTCAGATGCTGACCTCAACAAGTTCGTTGCCACCTTCTCAGATGCAAACACATCTTCAACATGGTCAAAGAAGTATCTTGCCTACGCAACCCAGAACGGTCTCGTTGGCGGATCAGTTGGCAAGGATGGAAAACTCCTTGTCTCACCAACAGCAAACATCAAGCGTTCTGAAGTAGCAGTCGTTATGGCAAAGGCTCGCTTCCCAGTCGTTGCAGTCATGGGAACAGCAGACTTCAGGTCAGAAGTTGACCAGTGGAGAAAGAGCTTTGACGACAAGCCACTCGGTGGAATCGCTGGACTTTCCTACACAATCGGAAGCATTAGAACATCATACGACTCTTCAGTCCTCATTGATGCAGGCGGAATGATCTCTGGCACAACGTATGCAGAACTTGGCAACGGCAAGCTTGCAACAGGCCTCTACTCAGCTCTCGGTTATGATGCAGCCGCCCTGTCACTTCGCGACCTTTACCTTGGTGCAGACAAGCTCAAGGCAAGAGTTGCAGACATATCATCAGCCTGCCCAGTCGTTGCAGCAAATATTGATGGCCTGGACAACTCGGTCAAGGCTACAATAAAAACGGTCAACGGCATTAAAATCGGTATCGTTGGCATCGTTGACCCACAGGGCAATGATTTTGTCTGTGCCGATGATCTAGGCGCAGTCAAATTCAAAGACACTGCAATCGATAAAGTTGCTACAACCATCAATACTGCAGCAGCACAGCTCAAGTCGAAAGGTGCAGAAATAATCGTTCTCGCTGGCGGAATCCCGGGATACATTGAGCTTGGCATGACAGAAAAAGAAGGATTCAAGGGTCCAGCTGCACAGCTTGCAGGCAAGCTCTCAGGAATCAGCGCCATGTTCATCTCCGGTTCACCAATGACGTTCACCGCACCGGCATCAAACGGTGTTCAGGTCATCTCTCCGGGTATGGGCGGAATCAACGTCGGTCTTGCAAAGATCAGATTCGATACTAAGACAAGATCAATTGACAACGTTTCAACAGGACTTGAACCGGCATACGCAAAACCACTCAAGGTCAAGGCAACCGTCGAGGAAATCTACAACAAGGCAAACAGCTTCGTTGAAGGTCAGAAGTCAGCAATGAAGTCTGAGATCGACAAGGTTGTTGGAAGAACTGAAACCGGCCTCAACATGGATCAGAACAACGAATGCCGCCTTGGAGACTTTATTACTGATTACATCAGGGAAGAAACCGGCGCAGAAGTTGTCGTGTTCCCGTCAGAACTTGGCTGGAAGAGCATCGGCAAGGGCAACATAACAATGAGCGACGTCTACAACGCACTCCCGTATGAGGACGTTTGGTTCAAGGGCGAAATCAAGGGTTCAAAGCTCAGGGCAATGGCTGAGGATTCAGTCAGCGGCGAGAGCTCGGTAATGCAGATTTCAGGACTCATGTTCGTATTCACAAGATCAGCTGAAGTAGGCAACCGTGTTACCGAAATCGCAACCTACGCTGGCACAACCAGAACACCAATCGATGATGACAAGACATACACAATCGCAGTTCCATCGCGTGATCTGTTCACACTTCCAGGCTTTGGACGCGAAATGTTCAAGACATCGGTTACAAACGCAAAGAACCTTTGCACATACGTTCGCAAGTCATTCCTGAGCAAGATCGCAAAACTCACAGAAGCAGGACAGAATGTCGACCAGGAACTTGGTAACCCGGTTGACCAGAAAGGCCGTTTCTGGGAATGATCCATTAGCCTTCAAGGCAAACAAAAAGCCCCGCTTTATTGCGGGGCTTTTTTCTTTTTGGCGAACGATTTCTATTTTAGATTGTCCAAAGCATTGTAGGCGGCATTCTGTTCAGCTTCCCTTTTTGATCTGCCAGTACCTGTTCCCAAAGTTTTATCCCCAATCATTACTGCGACTTCAAACGTCGGATTGTGGCTTGGGCCCTCTGATTTAAGGATTGTGTAATAGGGCGTGCCCGAACCACTGTTTTGAATGATATGCTGGAGTTCAGACTTTCTGTCCCTTACCGATGAGGCGTTTTCGAGAAGTCGAACTGAGTCGAGAAACCGCCATGCCCCTTCAATGCCTTTTGCAAGGTAAACAACTGCAGACAGAGCTTCAAAAACATCTGCAAGAATCTTGTTTTTTTCCGCCCCACCTGATTGAGATTCACCTCTGCCAAGCCTCAGGCATTCATTTATGTTTAGAATCCTGGCCAGTTTTGCCAAAGAACCCTCAGAGACAACAGACGCCCTCGCTCTTGTGAGTTCGCCCTCCATCCAGTCTGAATGCTGCCCGTAGAGTTTTGTAGCCGTATAAGTGTTCAGGATTGCGTCACCGAGGAATTCCAATCTTTCGTAATTGGGGCAGTTGTTTTCAACAGCAAATGAAGTGTGGGTGAGCGATTCCAAAAAAAGAGCCACCGATGACGGTGGCAGTTGGAGCTTGTGAAACAGAACCTTTTGTGATTCTGCTAAAGGATCAGCTGGTAGCCTGGATGATTTTCGAAACCAGATCATTTTCCACGCATTTCACAGCCTGCATTATGGCCGATTTTATTGCAACCCTGTTTGATCTGCCGTGACAGATGATGGAGATTCCGTTCACTCCAAGAAGTGGAGCTCCACCATATTCTGCATAATCAAACATCCTTTTAACTTTGCCAAGGTTTGACTTAAGGAAAAGTCCGCCGATTTTTCCTGAAAGATTTTCAGTTGCAGCTTTTTTTACAAGTTTCATTACAGATGTGGCGACACCTTCAACGGTTTTCAAAACCACATTACCGGTAAAACCGTCCGAAACGTAGACATCGGCAATACCTTTAACCAAATCTTTTGACTCGATGTTGCCAGTGAAGTTAAGATTCGCTTTCTTAAGGAGCTTGTATGTTTCCTGGGCAAGCTCAGAGCCCTTTTCTTCCTCTTCCCCGATGTTGAGCAAGGCAACCCTGGGGTTTTCAAAGCCCATGACAGACTTGGCGTAAGCGTTTGCCATTAATGCGAATTGGATAAGGTTAAGAGGTTTGCAGTCAGCGACGGCTCCGGCATCGCAGAGCAGTCCAAATCCGCCATTAACATTGGGGATTACCTGTCCAATGCCTGGCCTGTCAATGCCCTTGAAACGCCCCAAAATGAAAATGGCGCCTGCCATCTGTGCGCCTGTTGAACCGGCAGAAACAACTGCATCACAGCGCTTCTCAGCCACAAGCCTCGTGGCAACAAAGATTGAAGCGTCCTTCTTTTTTCTCAGAACATCCGACGGATGGTCGCCCATCGAGACGACCTCCGACGTGTGGATGATTGGGAATTTCAGGTCTGTTTTGAGTTCGACAAGTGTCTGTTCGATCCTTGCCTGGTCTCCAACCAGAGTGATGTCAATGTCAGCGTGTTTTCGAGCAAGAACCGCTCCTGCGATGATTTCATGTGGAGCGTTGTCGCCACCCATCGCATCAAGCGCTATCTTGATCATTCAGCTTTCTTCTTTTCCTTCTTGACCTTTGGTGCAACAACGAGTTCAAGGTTGCTGCCAGCGCCGTAGTGTCCGCAATATGGACACACTCTGTGTGAGAGCTTAAGCTTTCCGCAATGCTCGCATGAAACAAGGTTTGGCTTGTCCAGTTTCTGGTGCGCCCTGCGCATCCTTCCGCGCCTTGGCGTCTGTTTCTTTTTTGGGTTTGCCATTTAATTTTCCTCCGTATAAATATAACCGTACAGAAAAGCAAGTATATTATACCGTTTTGCCGTGTCAACCCTTGACAGGTGAGAATTGGGCATTAAACTTTTCATCGATTTTGCTTTTGGAGGATGATATGCTTCGACACAAGTCAGCACAGAAATCAGTTAGGCAGTCGGCAACGAGACGCGTTAGAAACGTTTCGCAGAAGTCGGCCGCAAAGACAGCAATAAAGCAGGCAGTTGAATCTTTTGGACAGGCAAATGAGACAGAAGCAGTGAAGCTCGCAATCAAGAAGCTTGACAAACTTGAGTCTCACGGCATTGCCCACAAGAACACAGTGGCCAGGAGAAAATCCAGGCTCATGAAGAAGCTCAACGCCTCAAAAGAAAAAGCTGCAGCCTAAGTCTTTTCATTCACTGACAAAACCTCCGGCCATATTGGCAGGAGGTTTTTTATTTACTTGGATTTTAGCACCAATTCCAGCGCAGGATCGATGCCCTTCTTCCAAGCTTTTGAATCGATGAGAACTGGCAAGTCCGGCGTCAGCGTGAAGCTTTCATCGTTCTGGTCAAAGCTGTAGGTTTCAGTGGGAATCCAGATAGTGAGCATTTCGTTGGCAAGGACGACTGCATCAGGATTGCCTGCATGGTTTGGCTTCGTCCCAGTACAATCGCCTGCGATTTTGGCTTTGCAAAGGTTTTTCAACATACACGCGTATGAAACCGAACTTCCGCCAGTGTATTTGTCCACAAGCACATAAACGGGCAGCCTCATGGCGTTTGCCTTAACCACAATCTTCCTGATGAAATCGTTGGCGAATTTCATTTTACTGCCAGGATTCCCTCTCAGGTCGACAACAAACCTTGCAGGGTAGTTGCTTTCGTATATTTTGTCAAAGTCTTGACTGAAAGCCTCGAAGAGATAAGAATCCTGCTCGGACTTCGCCAATCTGATGTAAAACGATTTCGAATCCTCAAGGAATTTTAGCCAATAATTGGTTTTGCCAGATAGGGACAAGGGCGTTGTTTCGGGGTTGTCGTATGGCTTAAGTGTTACCGTATTCTCCTCGTTCATCAGCTCGTCTTTCAGGACGACTTCAGTTTCGCAACCGTTTTCATCTTCAAAGGTCAGCTCAACCTTTGTCTGGTCTTCAACCAGTCCGAGGTATTTCAAAACATCGGGCATGATCGAGTATTTTGTGAAGTTTGCAGCCATTCCGCCGAAGTTGTCGGCCGGGAAAAGCTCTCTAAACTTTAACATCAATTCGTTGTCAACCTTGAGCTTGCCAATTTTTGTAAGCTTCAAACCAAGCAGGTCCTCGTTTTTCTTGGATGCCTGATGCACAAACATTCCGTCAGCAAGCGAAACAAGCCTGAACGGCATGGTTGGAAGATCAATGTCAACCTTGAATTCTGGCACTTTGGATTTTGCAACGAGGCTTTGAATCTCAAGCTTGATCTGGGCGTCTGACAGCTCTGAAACCTTTGACGTGATTGCGTTGATGAGTTTCTCGATATCAGCTTTTGAAATATCGACGTACCTCGACTCGGAGATCAACCTAGTCTTCAATTCATCCAAATCCTGCTGCCATTTTTGTGCTCTTGTCAGAACCGGCTTTGGTGGTGGCTTGTACTCAGGTATCTTTACTTTGTGTTCAATTATTTTGTCCATGATTGGATCGATGCCACTGAAGTACTCTTCAGAAGTAGTTTCGGTAAGGTCATCGGGATTGAGTGAGTCAGGGTCGGAATCGATCAAGTATTTGAAGTATTTGACAGAGTAGCTGACCCTCATTTTTACCGGTTCCAGGTCAAAGGTTCTCACCTCTCCGTAACAGTTAGGCTTTCCTCCTGTTGGCTCACCGATGAAGGTTGCCTTTGTCTGGAGTTTGAACTGTAGAGCATTAAGAACGGCTGATGAGTAGGTTGGTTTGTCGATGATGACAAAGAGTCTCGAGGGGTCATTTAATGGCAGTCCAGATATCCAGTCTATCATTGGGCCGGCTATTGCTGAATTGCCTCCAGTATTGAAACGGAGATCAACCACCATCATTTTTGGATAATATTTTTGATAGACAGACTTTACGTCTGCCAGGAAGTCGCTGAACCTGTAGTTGATATACTCTGTACACCTGTTGTATTGAATGTAGAGCAATTTGATGTTTTCCACATAACCCATCCAGTAAAGGTATCTGGCTGCTCTGAAAATGGGTGGGCTATTCCTGATTATCTCCTGATAATCAGAATCCTTTTCCCACGGAATCTGACCGTAATCAGTGTATGGCCTTGAGAAGACATCGACTCTCTTCCCGTCCTTGCCCTCAAAAGTGAATTTTGTTGAGTTCTTCCTCTTGATCAAACCGAGGCTGTCCAAAAAATCGTAATCCGTCAGCCAGTAAAGGGATTGATATTTGAGCCATGATACATTCTCATGTGAGATGTAGTCTTTGGCTTCATCAATGATGTCTTCAATCGGCTTGTCCTCGATTGCAACAAGTCTTTTACAGAAAGCATCCTTTTCTGAAAGGGTTGCTGCCTCGCAGAATATGCCGTCCTTGAACCACTGGAATTCGTATGGGTAAACTTCGTAGGTGCCATAATAGTAGGCGCCTGTGTGTGAGTCACCCACTGATGCAACAATTTTCATTATGCTGGTTCTGATCTGGTTATCTTTTAGGTTGGGTATCTGCTCGATAAGGTCGTCACAGGATTTCTCCCATTGTTCCTTTGTGATCTTGAAGAAAAGATTTTTGTGGAGCTGCGGCAGCTGTCCTTTAAGGTACGAAATCTGAATTTTCCAGTTTTCATCCCTGTCATCGGCGCTGATTTGAACAGGTTGCAAGAGCAAAGAGGCAATGAGTATTACAAGTACTCCACTTTTTAACGATCTGCTGATCATTTCACCCTCCTGATGATCATGAGACCATTTTAGCCAATTATTTTAAAAAATAAACTTTTGTCGGTTATTGTTTCCCATACCTGATATGTTGTTATTTGCTGGAATAGTTGGACAAACGGTATAAAATTAAAATATGAACTTTTCCAAATTTTCTCAATTTCATCGGGGAATACTGTATGAAATGCTCATGGATGCTTATTCTCAGGTTCAAGAAATTGTTGATAGGCACAAAACAGACTGGCAGGAGTTTGACAATTTTGTTTTCGACAATCTCAGCTTCATGGACAAGTGCGGGTTTGTATCAGTTGAAAATGATGAACCAATCGGGTTTGTCTCCTGGGATCCAAGGAAGCTGCCCGAGAGTATTGAGATTGGCCATAATTGCATAATTGGTAGGTTTAAAGGTGAAGGACATGGTTCACGTCAACTTGGCCACGCTTTGAAAATCATGACTGAAAGAAAACCATGCAGGATCATTGTTAAAACTGGAAATTCAGATTTTTTTGCACCGGCAAGGAAGATGTATCTGTCGGCAGGGTTTGAAGTTGAAAGAATTATAAAATCAGATGATCCATCGGTTCCCGAGGTTGTAGAATTCAGCCTGAAGCTCGGTTGCTAACGAACGATCTGGAACAAGGCCGTTTCGATGGCCTCAAGTGCTTTTGCTGAACCGGTTTTGAAAGAAATCTCAGCGTTGTTTATCTGTTCAAGGTATCTGAGTAGCTCATCCCTTGAAAAAGACGAAGCCGTCTGCATTGCTTTTTTGGCAACGAAAGGATGGCAGGCGAGTTGTTTGGCAACCTCAGCCTGACTGGCTTTTTGGGTGACCATTGCCTGGGCTGCCAGCACTCTCAGGAAATGGTTGTAAAGCATGACCACCATTCGTTCCGGTGGCTCTCCATCACGTGCGAGTTTGTGGAGAAGCCTTATGCCTTTTGCAGTCTGTTTTGCTGCCAGCTCGTCGAGAACCTGGAAAATAACCACCTCAGTCTTCTCGTGAACCGTTTCCTTGACGTCTCTGGAAGTCACTTTCTTGGCATCGCCAACATAGAAAACAATCTTGTCTATCTCCTGTGCAAGCATGGTCAGATCACCGAGGGTTCGCTCGATAAGCATGGCAATTGCCTCATTGTCTGCCTCGCAACCGTTGGTTTCAAATCTCTTCTTTGCCCATTGCAAAATCATTTTGTCGTCTAGACCAGATTCCTTTATTACACAGGCATTTGAGTTGAGGTATTTTCCGAGCGTTGTTGCTCCTGATATGCCATCTTCGGTGAAAACCACAATATTTGTCGGGTTTGCCGATGCGAGTGATTCAGCTATCTGCTTGCCTTTTTCAGCTTTGACCTTAGTGGCCCCGTCGACAAGTATGACCTTGCCTCCTGTTAGAAGCGATCCCGAACTGACCAGAAAGGCAAAGTCATTGGCGTCGGTGTCTGAAAGGTCAACTTTTTCAATGGCAAATGTATCGTTTGAAATCTTGACCGAGATAGTTTTTATCAGCTCTTTTTCGAGATATGCGTTGTTTGAACAGAGCCAGTAGATTTGCTTCGGCTCTTCTTTTTTCAGTCTTCTCAGCTCTTCAACAAGAGTGGTCATGGGTAGATGTGGTCTAACAACCTTGGGAACGGAACTGTTTCCCTCACATGCTCGGAGTTGGCAAGCCAGCCGGTCATGCGCTCAATGCCCATTCCAAATCCTGAATGGACGAAGGTTCCATAGCGTCTGAGGTCGAGATACCATTCAAACGATTCAAGCCCGTATCCATGCTCCTTGATTTTCTTAACGAGAATGTCGAGATTGTCTTCGCGCTGGGAAGCGCCAATGATCTCGCCGACACCCTCTGGAGCGATAATGTCGTCACAGAGTACAACTTTTGGGTTCTCGGGATCCTGTTTCATGTAGAAGGCTTTGACCTGTGCAGGATATTTCTCGATGATGAGTGGTCTCTCGTTCATTTCAGACAGGATTGTTTCATCCGGTGCGCCAAAGTCGCTTCCCCAGACGATTTCCGAACCCTTTTCATTGAGTATTTTGACTGCTTCGGTGTAGGTGATTCTTGGGAAGGGAGTCACGATCTTTTCAAGCCTTGAGGTGTCACGCTCAAGGATTTTCATCTCTGTGGCACAGTTTCTCAGGACACTCTTAACGATGTATTCGATCATGTTCTCCTGGATGTGCATGTTCTCGTTGTGGTCAACGAAGGCGGCTTCAGGCTCAACCTGCCAGAATTCGATGAGATGCCTTCTGGTTTTGCTCTTCTCGGCCCTGAAGACAGGCCCGAAGCAGTAAACTCTGCCGAATGCAGCAGCAGCAGCTTCGTTGTAGAGCTGGCCAGACTGTGAGAGGAAAGCCGGTTTGCCGAAGTAGTCGGTCTCAAAAAGCGTTGTGGTTCCTTCACAGGCGGTTGGTGTCAGGCATGGGGCGTCGATATTGAGGAATCCCTGTGAGTCGAGAAACTCTCTTGTGGCCTTGATGACCTGTGACCTGACACGAAGGGTTGCCCACTGTTTGTTTGAGCGCAACCAGAGATGACGGTTTGCCATAAGGAAGCCTACGCCGTGATCTTTTGGTGAAATAGGGTAATCTACGCTTTGCCCCATCAACTCAATGTGTTTGACATCGATCTCGTAAACGCCTGGTTGTTTCGGATTCTCTTTGACTGTGCCTGTGAGTGTGAGTGATGATTCCTGGGTCAGCGAGTTGGCAAGGGCAAACATTTCCGGTGAGACATTGCCAGAGAAAACAACGCACTGACAAGTGCCTGTGCCGTCGCGGATGACAAGAAAAACAAGCTTTCCCGATGATCTGGAGTTGTAGAGCCAACCGCTGAGTTTTACCTCGCTGCCAACGTATCTGCCAAGTTCTGAAACGGTAACCATCACCAAACCTCCTTGAGATTTATAAAAAAATAGCGCAGTGACCTTCCAATTTCAAGGTAAAAAGGAAAGTTTAACAAAACGGCTTGCAATTGTCGGTTAGTTCTGCTATAAAACTTCGAGTCGAATCTATGGACAAAGAGGTTAGGTAACTAGAGAATGCAGCTATTGAGAAACATCTTCATCGGAATAACGATAGTGACAGGCCTGGGCATGGTTCTGGGTTTCCTGTTCCAGTCACCAAGGGCTTCGGGGCTGGGAGCAATCTCAGGCACAGCCTCAAGGTTTAAAGTCAGGGCCCCAAGGGACGAGTTCCTTGAGAAGCTTACACTCATTTGTTCCATTATCTTCACAGTGTTTGTAATCCTTCTCACTGTTATGAACCCAGATCTTTGGAAGTAAAGCAAATCGCCGAGGTGGCGGAATTGGCAGACGCGTGCGTTTAAGGGGCGTATATGGAGACATGTGCGGGTTCAAGTCCCGCCCTCGGCACCAACAGTCACCAACAAAACCGGAGAGAAATCTCCGGTTTTTCATTTTAAAGGGATTTTGATAATATGGACTTGAAAGAGGTGACCTCATGACAAAAATAACACCGTTCCTTTGGTTCGACACTCAGGCAATGGAAGCTGCAAATTTCTATGTTTCAATCTTCCCAAACTCCAAGATTACAAGTGTTGCCTATTACCCTGAAGGAAGCCCAGGACAGGCTGGCTCGGTGATGGTTGTTGAATTTGAACTAGACGGCAACACGTTCACTGCTCTCAATGGCGGGCCCATTTACCAGTTCACCTACGCAACATCGTTTTACATTCACTGCAAGACTCAGGAGGAAGTTGACCACTACTGGGACAAGCTCTCTGAGGGCGGGAAAAAGGTGGAATGTGGCTGGCTTCAGGACAAGTATGGGGTTCCGTGGCAGGTTGTACCTGATGCCCTTGGAAGACTGATGTCCGACCCTGACAAGAAAAAAGCTGCAGCAGTAACACAGGCCATGCTGAAGATGACCAAGCTTGTCATTGCTGATTTGGAGAAGGCGTACAACGAGGCATGAGCATTGCCAGACCTGACCAGTCAACAATAAACGATTGCATAGACATCATTTGTGATGGATTCGAAATAGAATATAAGGCGCTGTTCAGGATTCCGGTTGTAAGACTCAGACCTTTTGTCAGGCTGTCAATTGAGAAGGGAGACTCCTGGGCTTTGATCGAAGATGGCGTGGTCAAGGGCGTGCTCATTCTCGACCATCCAAAGCACAAAGGCGCCAGATTGAGCGAACTCTTTAAGGTCTTATTTACAACCATTCCAGTTTGGTCGGCAATGTTTGCGTCCAGATATCTTCTCGCACCGAGAGTGCCCATTAAAGACTGTGTTCATATTGATCAAATAGCAGTTGGCAAAAACTTTCGAGGTCAGGGAATCGGAACAAAGCTTCTCGGGTTTGCAGAACAAAGATCAAAAGAACTCGGTTTCTGCAAAATCAATTTGAGGGTGAGAGCCAACAACCAAGCATTCAACCTCTACAAAAGGTTCGGTTTTGAAACCTTCCGGGCAGTCAGCTCTCAAATTTTCAGCTCTGCATCAGGATGCAAAACAGTTTATTTCATGGTCAAAACCATTTGTTCTTGATTTGCAGATGCAACCAGTTAAAATGTCTCAAGCTCGTCTACGGGTGGTTAGTTCAGCGGTAGAACGTCTGCCTTACACGCAGAAAGTCACAGGTTCGAATCCTGTATCACCCACCATTTAAACCTTTCCCGCCTACAAAGACCTCACTGGTATTGGCATTTTAATCCTGCCTGAGTTCTTTTCGTTCCCAAGGAACCATCTTATCGTTTCAAACAGCATTTCATTCACTGTTCTCGTTTTGTAGCCAAGTTCTCTGGTTGCCTTATGGTGTGAGATGTCGCAGTTGCTTTGGAGAACCTCGATTGAATAAGGCGTAAACCTTGGTTTAGTGTTTGTCAGCTTATAGTAAAGCGGTGCAATTGAAGCCACCAGTTTTGCCAGCATCAGCGGTATTCGCTGAAGAAATGGCTTTTTGCCTGATAAATGGTTGACGGAATGAATCAGATCTCTCACAGAAATCTTGTGGCCGGAGAGCAAATAATACTGTCCGGGCGTTCCTTTTTGCCAGGTTTGAATGATTCCGGATGCCACATCCCTTACATCAACAAAATCATATGCGCCGTCAATGTAAAGCAGGTTTCTGGCGTTAATGCAGTCAAGGATCAACTTGCCCATCTCTGAAATCCTGAAATCATAAGGCCCGATCACGCCAGTTGGACAGGCGATAACTGTTTCGAGGTCTTTCCCGTTTGCTTCCATGACGATCAGCGAAGCCTGTGCCTTGGATTGGTCGTAGGCTCCGTAGGGGTTTTCTGGGTCAAACGGCAACGATTCATTGACCACGCTACCCTTTGGAATTCGTTTGATTGCGTGGATTGAACTCGTGTAGACAAGCTTCTTGACGCCATGTCTCCTGCAGGCCTCGATCACATTCTTTGTTCCTTCAACATTTACACGCTCAATGAGTTTGTTTTTACCCGGCATGATCGAGATGATCCCTGCAAGGTGAAAAACCGTTTCAATCCCCTCGAAAGCTTTGTCAAGACTCGCTGGATCGCAAACATCTCCAATGGTCGCCTCAAATTCCAAACCCCTGACCGGTTCCAGGCTCTCGCCTTTCAAAACGAGAATCCTTGGTTTAACGCCGATCGAGTTGAGCTGCCTGACCAATACGTTTCCGATGTGCCCAGTGGCTCCGGTTACCAAAATCATATGACCTCCTTTATGCCAGTCGATAAGCTGACTGACACGTCAGTCATAACACTCCAATTGATTTTGTCAACCTGAAAGGATTAAACAGATCCTAAGTTTGGTGCAAAAAACATTAAGGCTACAACAATCGAATTGTTGAGGATGTGAAGGGTTATTGGCGCAGCAAGAGTCTTCTCACGCTCATACATCCACGCCATATAAACGCCGATGGAAAGGGCAAAAAGAAGCCTTGTCAGAGTTTCGTAGTGTAAAATACCGAAAATTGCTGAAGAGATTATTATGCCAACCCACGGTTTGTAATATCTCCTGAACCAGCCGTAAATTGCTCCTCTGAAAAGTATTTCTTCGCAGATTGGCCCAATTATTCCAATTGAGATCAGGAACACGAAAAAAAGCCAGATGGAGTTATTTTTTGGAATCAGCAAATCGAGGTTGTTTGGTGCAAACTGAGGAAGCTTGAAATTCATCACCTTTTGAAGGTATTCAACCAGCATTTCGATTCCGTTTACGACGACAACAACAGCGATTGATTCAACAACCCACTGCCATTTGATTTTAAGTTTTGACAGTCCGAACGATTCCCACGAAAAACGTTTGAGGGAGAAGCCAAGGAAAAATACCGGCAAAATCATGCTGACTTCGATGATTGCCATGAAAGCGATAAAACCAGCCTGGATGCCCGGCGTAGATGTCATCTTGGTTGAATACAGGAAGGACAATGGATTTGATGAACCGTTCATGAAGGTTAATGCCAACGGCACCAGCACAATTAGCATTATTATCATCCCAATTGTCAGTGCAGAGCCAAGACCGAGAACGGGATAAGCCACCAGCTCCAGCCAGTCGGCAAACTTTGGCTTTGGCTGTATCGGATTGGTTTCAATTTCGTTTTCCATGAATCCTCCTCAAATTTGACATGATTATAGCTCTTTTTTATATTTTAAAAGAACAAGTGTTATCAGGAGGAGTAATGATTCGCAACCAGTGGTATACAGTGCTGGATTCAAGACAGGTCAGAAATAATCCAGTTGGTTTTGTAAGAATGGGCGAGAGACTGGTGTTCTGGAGAAATGATTCCGGAAAGGTCATCTGCATGAAGGACAAATGCGCACACAGAGGGGCGTCGCTTGCCATAGGCAGAAAAATTCATAACCACGTCGAATGTCCGTTTCATGGTCTCGAGTACGACTCAACGGGCAAATGCACATGTATTCCGGCAAATGGCATGAACGCAGAAGTTCCGTCAAATTTCAAAGTAAGCACATACCCAACACATGAAGAGCATGGATTCATCTTTATATGGTGGGGTGACAATCCACCTGCAGATTTGCAGCCGCCGCAGTTTTTTGATGATTTGGGCAAGCTCCCGTACGCTGTTGCTTTTGATCCATGGAAAGCACATTACTCGAGAATAATCGAAAACCAGCTGGATGCTGTCCATGTTCCCTTTGTTCACTACAATACAATTGGCAGAGGATGCAAAACGCTTGTCGACGGACCTAGAGTAAAGTGGATTAATGACGATAAATTCTACCTTTATGTAAGTAATCGAGTTGACAATGGTTCAAGACCGCTAAAACCTGAGGAGATGAAGGGGGACGATTTTTTCAAGCTTGAATTCATTTTCCCAAATCTGTGGCAGAATTACATTGCTGAGAAAATGAGAATAGTGATTGCTTTTGTTCCTGTCGATGACGAAAACAGTATCCTTACAATGCATATTCACCAGGGATTCGTTAACATTCCGGTGCTCAGGCAGATAACAGACTCGATAAACAAATCCTTCAGCCTGAAGGTTGCCCATCAGGATAGAAAAGTGGTTGAAACCCAATTGCCAAAACCTTCAGGAATGAAGATAGGTGAAAATCTGTTCCAGGGAGACAATCCAATCATTGCCTACAGAAAACGAAGGAATGAGCTTATGGAGGAGTCAGGAGGCTCAGGCGTTTAACCTTTTGCCTTGACTATAAAATGCCCGTTTAATATAATCTGTCTCACTTGTGCGGGGTCGTGGTGTAGCGGTCAACACGCTGGCCTGTCACGCCGGAGACCGGGGGTTCGAATCCCCTCGATCCCGCCAATTCAATCCCTTCGAATTCCCCTTGTTTTAAGCAATCCTCAATGTATTATTTATTTTAAATGCCAGGAGGATTGATGAGGACAGTATCGATCATCGTCATCGCATTCCTTGTTGCAATTGCTCCTTTTTCTGTTGCAGCTGGAAAAAGTGAATCTGACACCAAGCCTGTGAACGTGCTTGTGACAATAGCAGGCGATCCTGCCTGCGCCTTTCTCCCCGAGAATTATGTCTTGCTGAAGACTCCAAAGCTGGACAAAGTTTTTTTCGCCACAGCCGAAGACACTGAAAAATCAGTAGAACAGTTCATAAGCGTGAGTTGCGAAAACCTTATCGAAAGGCTTGACCAGACTTATGGCTTGCTGATGAAGGGTTTTGCATGTTCTATCAGGGAATCAAACATTCCAAGGCTTCGAAGAACGCCTGGTGTTGTGAAGGTCGAGATGATGCCCGAATACAAGCTTTTTGACATCGACACACACGCTGACTCACCGGCAGTAACAAAAGCCAAGGACGCATGGAACCTAAAAGATCCTCAGGGCAGGCCAGTTACAGGAACAGGCCAGATAATTGGAATCATTGACACTGGCCTGGACTGGCGCCATCCCGCTCTTGGGGGAAAGTTTGGGACTAATGCAAAGGTTATAAACGGCGTTGATTACTCAACCGGCAAAGGCATCGAAGTTGACCCCCAAACTCATGGAACCCAGGTTGCAGGTGCTGCGGCAGGCAATGGCAAATACAAAGGCTCTGCGCCTGATGCCAAGCTTATAGGCTACAAAATTTATCCTGAAGTCGAAGGTGGCGGTGGAACGGATGTCGGAGCAAATATCCTGAAAGCCGTTGAGCAGTCTGTTTCAATGAAATGCACGGTCATCAACCTTTCACTTGGAGCTGCCGGTGGAGGTTCTGGCGAAGAAGTTGGTAATGAACCCTTCAGAAATGCCTCAAAAGCTGGAGTGATGATCTGCGCTGCAGCCGGTAACAACGGCGCAAGGTCAGACACAAAAGGTTTTCAGGTGGCAAGTCCGAGCACAATTCCGCCAGTTTTGAGCTGTGCAGCAACCGATGACACAAGGCATCTGACAATTACAATTTCGGCTCCCGAATCGGAGAAAGATTCAAAGATCACAGGCACGCCTTTCGACAATCCAGAGCTTTGGCCGGCAGGAGAATACAGCGTTGTTGATTGCGGCTACGGTGCGCCAGAGGATTTTACAGACAAGGATTTAACGGGGAAAATTGCGCTCATAAAGCGAGGGCCGATTGGCCCCAATGCGATAAGATTCAAGGATAAAGCTTTGAGGGCTAAAGAAGCAGGCGCTGTCGGATGCGTTATTTATAACTACAGCCTGACCTCATATAGCGGAACGATGTACGCTCCCGATGATAAAGACAGACCTCCGCTGATACCATCAATAGGCACTACTTATACTCAGGGTTTCAAGCTTAAAAATCTCATTGACAAAGGCTTAACGGTTTCTGTTGGTATGAGCGATGCTTTTGGGATGATGACTGATTTCTCTTCAATGGGGCCATCGAGTGACTACAAGTTCAAACCTGAAGTTGCAGCTCCTGGACTCGGCGTCATGTGCCCGGTCTACATGGGTTTGACGCCCGATTTGAACAACCCCCCGTATAACGCATTTTCAGGGACATCCTGTGCAACGCCGGTTATTTCAGGCGTGGCGGCGCTGGTTAGGCAAAAGAATCCTAATGACCCCCCTCAACTTATCAAATGCAGACTTATGTCAACCGCAAACCTGCTCTTCAACCAAAGCGCAAATGAATATATCCCCTTAAGTCTTCAGGGTTCGGGCAGGGTTGATGCCGTGAAAGCCATGACCACTAACTATTACTTTAACCCACCTTCACTGTCCCTGAAATCATTGTCTAACGTCATGAATTCAAGTATCAAGCTGTTCAATCTAACCAAAGACAAGAAGCAGGCGAAACTCTCTTACTGGTCGCTTGGCAGAAACTCAACATGCAAGCTGCCAGAAACCATTGATCTCCTGCCAAATGGAGAAACCGACTTTGACATCACGGTGACCTGCGACCCAGACTCAACCGGTGTTCTGGAAGGACTGGTCTTTGCTGATATTGGCGATGTAACAATCCATATCCCGATGATAATGGTCAATGGCTCCGGTGGAGTTACCAGAAGAATGTCCGACTTAAGGATCAGCACTGAAAAAATGGACTTCGATGATCCAAAGATTCCTTCAATCACATTCAGGATCAACTTTGGGCAGTTTGAGGCCAATACCCCTGGCCGTGATGTGACCAGCAATTTCGCAGCCGGAAGGCTCGATGTTTACAACAGTGATGGTTATATCGGCTCCATTCTGATGGATGATGCAATGCAGGTTGGCTATTACAACATTCACTGGGATGGCACAGATTATCTTAAAAGGTTGTTCATTCCCAGTGGAGATTATGTGATAAAAGCTGTCGGGTTGGACTCTCTTGTTGATGGCGGTACGATGATGATCCGGAACCAATCCGATCCCCCCTCGGTTCCCCTCAAGGTTATGAACTCGCCTCTTTTGCAGATGCCGTCAATAAAAATGAACCCTGTCCCAAAGATACCAAATCTTGGTGAACCGTTCGAGCTGAGATTCTACACTTCACAATTTTCCAATGTCACATCAATCTCTCTGACTTTCAAATGGGATCCTGTCTTTTTCAATATCAACAACGTATTCAAGGATACTGCTTTTGGAGTACAGCGTGATGGCGTGAGGATTAAACCCAATATAAACAACAACAAGGGCATTGCATCCGTTGATATTGACATGGACAGGGATTTATCCGATTCAACATCCGACTTTCTCTGCTCATTCCAATGCATTCCGTTGCAGGACGGAAGGTGCAACTTCTCGCTGACAAACCTTGTTGTACAGACGATAGATGGCGGAATTTCGCCCAAAGAGTATTCCGATTTTCTGATAGTAGCAAACACATACAGCCGGTTTGACCTAAACAATGATACCGTTGTAAATGAACTGGATGCAGACCTTCTGAAAAAATTCCTGGGATTCACAATTTTAGACCCTCAGTACAAGGAATATCTTGACTTCAATGCCGATGGCAGAATCGATTACACCGACATGTTGATGATGGCAAAAATGTTCGGGTTCCAGAAATCTCCCCCCCTAGCCTTGAGAAATTTGTTTTGTTATAATGTCTTCATTATGAGCGACAAAGGAGTTACTATGTTTAGAAAACTTGTGTTTATGACAATTGTGATAATGATGGTTGTTCCTTGTTTTGCATCAGCCACCCGCACAAATCCGTCTGATTTTGATGGAGTCATAGTGGTTTTCAGACATGGTGGCGAGCTCGCAAACACGGACAAGCAAACGATTGAATCAGTTTCGAGAGACAACCTGGCGTTTCTCGGATTTGCAAAGGGAACACTGAAGGACATCTGCCCAGAAATAGTTTTTAAACAAGAGATTGATGCCATAATGTGCGCTGTATCAGCCAATGTTCCAAAGGATGCAGTAGCAAAAATTGCCAAACTCCCGTTTGTAAAATCTGTTAACGGCATCTCCAGTCTTGAACCGGCAGGAGCTACAGAGAACGCCGATCTTATCAACGCCTCTTCGTTGTATAACTTTCAAGACGAAAAAGGACAAACCGTTACCGGCACAGGGATTGTTGTTGGCGTCATAGACAGTGGCGTAGACTACAGGCATCCCGACCTTGGCGCTGGCAAATATGGAGAACTCGGTAAGGTTATAGGCGGCACAAACTTTCTTAGCAAAGCCGACCCTCCCATTGATGATGACAACATCGGACATGGAACCGCAATCGCCGGTCTCATTTCGTGCGATCTCAAGACAAAATATCCGGGCATTGCGCCAAATTCACGTATCCGCTCATACAAGGTTTACAATAACATAAAGCAGAAAGTTGCTGAAGACCTCGTTGTCTCTGCACTCAACCAGGCGGTGAAGGACGGATGCCAGGTTGTAAACATTTCACTCTCTTCACCAGGAACAGGCGATAGGTCAGCGTTGTCTCAGGCTGCCGAATCAGCGACAAACTCTGGTGTCGTGGTTGTTGGCGCTGCCGGAGATTTTGG
This sequence comes from uncultured Caldisericales bacterium, assembly GCA_964472265.1. GTDB lineage: Bacteria > Caldisericota > Caldisericia > JAAYUI01 > JAAYUI01 > JAGNLA01. Next base: position 21,513 of record CAYYJO010000001.1, read on the forward strand.
ATGTCAGAACACCTCCACAACAGGCGCACCGGTTGGCGGTTCAGGTGTTGGCCAGAAGTCAATCTGTGTTGGGTCTTCAGACATGAGGCAAGGCTTTACGTTCACAGTTGCTGGCAAAAACACCGTGATTTATGGAATGGCCCCGACTCCTTACAGCGATTTTGGCGACCAGAACTTTGAAATTGTTGATGGCGGCTACGGCACTCTTGATGAAGTCGCTTCGCTCACACTCAGGGGAAAATACATCCTGCTGAAGAGAGGCCCGGAAACAGGCGAATCTATCAGCTACGTTCAGAAAGTTCTCAATGCAAAACGCAGAGGAGCTGCAGGAGTGCTAATCTGGAACAACCTGCCTGGCGAGCTGTACAAGATGGATCTTGGCTTCAACAGGGAAACCGGAGAATCACTCACCGATAAGGATCTTGCCCCGTCAGCTTTCATAAGCTATTCAGATGGCCTATATCTTTCTGGACTCATCAAGGCTTCAGCCACACAGATAAAGCCTGCTAAAACAATAATCTCTGGCATCGCAAGATTTTCGGCCATGGGTCCAACAGACAATCTTAATTTCAAGCCAGATTTTTGCGCTCCAGGACTTGGTTTGAGCACAACAATGTCTATGAACCCGACTTCCTTGAATGTGCCCAAGTATACAAACACATTCTCCGGTACATCGGCCAGCGCAGCCCTTGTTTCTGGTGCAGCTGCCCTAATCAAACAGTACAAGTCGACATGGACAGCTGATGACATCAGACTGGCTCTCATGAACACCTCAACGGTGATCATGAATCAGAATTCGAAGCAGCCATCAAGTTTCTTGATTCAGGGAGCAGGACAGATCAATGTTGCTGCAGCCGTAAACACGCCAGCGGTCATTTCGCCGGGTGGAATAATCTTCACAGCCAACACAAAGGAAGTTATCCTCAACATAAAAGGCATGGACACTGCAGACCTTCAGATTTCAACGAAGGTTTTTGATGGACTTGACGACAAAATAAAGCTTTCAACCTTGGCAACCTCAAAATCAGTTTCAAAGGGCAAGGAGTCGACCCTCATAGTCGACGCAGAGTTTGACCCAGACACACTCGACATCAACGCCCAGGGAATCATCTACCTTGAATCAGCAACGGCAAAACTTCACGTGCCAGTCGTTTTCTGGAAAGAATATGCCGGATCAAGCCAAAGACCGATCAAAACCGCCTCTTACAACTCAAATCTCTATGACTACACAAAACCTGACAACAAGATCACATTCCAGTTTACGATCGTCAATGGCGACAAATTTGAGCACAAGCCAATGAAATACACAGTCGGGAAAGCATCAGCAGACGACGAGACCGCAAAATACAACAATCTTACGAACCTAAACATTGACCTTGTAGATGGTAACGGTGATACATGGGTAACAATAAAGAGGTTTGAAAACCTTGAGATCGGCTATTACAAGTTCGACTGGGAAGGTCTTGACTCTGAGATGCTTTCAAAGGTTCCGAACGGCACTTACCAGATAAAGCTTGTCCAGTTTGAGACAGTCGGCGTAAAGGGGTCAACAAACAAAACAGTCTCAGAATCCCCGCTGTTGCTCAAAGGATCAATAAAAATCATGGGTTCCGACATTACACAGCCACCGCAACTGTTTATGATGTGCAAACCGTTCACTCCTTCCGAAAACCAGCTGTTTGTTGTCGACGTCTACATCACAAATGCAAAAGATGTTGGCCTTCTCAGTGGAGAAATCGTTTATCCAGCTGACGAGGTTACGGTTCTTGAAGCAAAGGCCAAGGATTTCATTGGAAACGATGGATCGGCTTTCGAATCTGACATCTACATTGAACCGATGCTTGACGATAAAGGAAAATCCATCGGCAAAATCGTTTACAAACAGAAGAGATCGAGCGAAACAGGAGCAAGTGGTTGGGGTCTGATTGCTTCTTTCATCGCCAAATGTGACAAATCCGGCAACCCGGAAATAACATTCAGAAACCAGACTTTGTACGACTCAAAAGGAAACTGGATCATGCACATGGCCAGCCCTCTGGTTCTCGAAATCACAACTGAAGAACCTCTTGTTGGAGACCTGAATTTTGATGGGATCGTGGATATGGCTGATATTTTTGTGTTCTCCCAGTCATTTGGCCTCACAAGGGCTGACAAAAATTTCAACATTCTGGCAGATTTCAACAATGATGGCATTGTAGATGGAAAAGATTATGATATATTAAGAAAGAATCTTGGAAAGCGGAACTAGAAAGAGGTTTTACTGATGAAAAGGCTGTTTGTTTCATTCTTAGCAGTTGTCCTTTGCCTTGGAATGGTTGTTTCACCAACCATCAAAGCCGAAGACAAGCCCAAAGTGACCATCAATGTGGAGCAGATTTTTGGCGTGATGCCGGACGACTACATCGGATCGATGCAGCTTAGCGACGTCAACACCAGCGAAGATGACTATCTCATCGGAAGATACTACCCAATTGTTGGCATGAGAGCCACCGATGATGGTATTTACGTTGGGGACACCGGTTATGGACGCGTCCACATCATGAGCCCGGAACTTTCACACAGATCAGTTTTTGGCAGCCTCGGAATGGGCGACAACAAGTTCCAGCTTCCATCAGACATTGCCACCGACAAAGACGGCAATCTTTACATCACCGACCTTTATAACTGCTACGTCACAAAGACAGACAAGAGGGGAACATTTATTGCCCGTTTCGGTTCAGAAGGAACTGAGAACGGAATGTTCATCGCCCCATCTGGCGTCTGTGTTGATGGTTCAGGCAACATTTACGTTTCAGACGGCATTTCGGCCCGTGTTCAGAAGTTTGACAGCAGCTTCAAGTATGTAACTACATTCGCAAGATCAGGCGACAAGACACAGCTCCTCTCACCAGGTGCCCTTAGAATCGGCCCAAACGGCGATGTTTACATTGCCGACTACAAGAACAACGTAATTTTTGAATACACAACCGATGGCAAATATGTGAAGATCGCAATCAACCAGCCGGCAGACAAGGCACCACAGGCTCTCGGCCAGTTCGATTTTGACAAGGATGGAAACATCTGGGCAGTTGACAGAAACCCAGGCGTAGACACAGTCAGAATCTATGGCACAGACGGACAGCAGAAAAAAGCAATCGATGTTGGTGAAGGCGCCGCAATCTGCGACGGTCTCACCGTTGGATCAGATGCAGTTTATGTTCATGTTATCGGCGTTTCGAGCAATGGCGACCAGTACATGGCCGACAACCCATTCTTCTTCCCATCAATCCAGACCCTCTACAAGCTTGATCTCCAGGGAAAGATTGTAGGCAACTACAAGAGCGATCCGTCAACAACAGGCAGGGGCGGAGAAGTAATGGGCGTTGCCGTTGACTCGAAGGGTCTTGTTTATGCCCTTTCCAGAAAAGCCTTCTCAGGCGACAACCCAACCTCAAAAATTTATGTCTATAAGCCAGACGGATCAATTTCAGACACGATCACTCAGTCCAGCCTCAACATCGCTGGCTCCTCTGAAATCAAAAATATTACTCTCGATTCTTATGACAACCTTTACCTCGTAATCGCAGACGGTTCAGGCTCAAGCGGTTACGTCATGAAGACCGGCAGTGCCAACATGACCTTTGGCAAGGAAGACATCGTAGACCCAGCTTACGTTGCAACTGACAGAATGGACAACATTTACGTTGGTGACAACCAGAAAAAGCAGGTCACAATCTTTACAAACCAGGGCAGGAAACGCGACGAAATCAGGGTCAGCTCAAACATTAGATCAATCGCTGTTGATCCATACAGAAACATCGCCATTGGCTCAGATTCTTCTGTTGCTGTCATCGACAAAAAAGGCAGAGACATTGGAACAATGGGTGGAATGGGCAGAAAAGATGGAAACCTGTACTATCCGTCAGGAATTGTCTTTACCGACAAAGGTGGGCTCATTGTTTCAGACACTGAAAACGGAAGAATCCAGATTTACGACAAGACAGATGCAGGAAAATTCAAACTTGCCTACACTTCACCAAGGTCATTCTATTGCCCAGGTGGAATGTTCTGGGGCAGAGACAATAAGCTCTACGTAACTGATATAGTTCACAATGTCGTTTACAAGCTCTCAATCCCGGGTTACCTTGCGCCAGGCGCAGGCGACTCAGGCCCAAGACCACCAATGCCACCGCAGCCACCAGCACCACAGGTCATCCCATCAGACGGTGAACTCTCATACAATCCAAAAGAAATTAAGACAACAGCAGGAACAATTTTCGAATGCTCAATCGATATCAAATACGCAACAAACATCTATGGCGTTGGCCTCAAGGTCAAGTTTGACCCCAAGTACGTCAAGTTTGAGAAGGCAGAGCCAGGGACATTCCTCTCATCAGACGGAAACAGCAACCTTTTCTACATCAACGACAAAGAAAAGGACAAAGGCATTGTTGAAATGGTTGGCCCGATCAGAACAGGTTCTGTCTCAGGCATGGATGGTTCAGGAACCGTTCTCAAGCTTCGCTTCAACGCAACAAACCAGGGCGACACAAAGCTCGAAATGACTGACGTTGTGGTAAAAGACCCAGACCTTAACAACATTCAGGTTGCAACCATTGCTTCAAAAGTCACGATTGCACCGCCAGACTCAATTCCACCGGTTCTAAACGTAACAGTTCCAAAATGTGCCTTTGATGTCAACACCGTCATTCAGGGCAAGACTGAAGCAGGCGCAAAGGTCGAATACGTCTGGAACGACAGCACATCAGCAACCCAGGTTTTTGCTGATGGCACATTTACAATCAAGCTCGTCCTCAAGGGCGGAGACAACCCACTCACCATCAGGGCAACAGACCCGGCTGGCAACGTTACCGAGAAGAAGCTTGTCATCACACTCATGACCAGAAACGTAATCATCATGTGGGTTGGCAAGAAGGAATACATTGCCAACAACAATTCGGCCAAGTTCACAGTTGAGCCACAGTCAATTGGCGGAACAACCTATGTACCGTTCAGGGCACTCGGAGAACTCCTCAAGTGTCAGATTTTGTGGGATCAAAACGAAAAGAAGGCAACCTACGTTTATGATGATGTGTGCAGTGGCAACAAGATAGTTCTCGAAGCCTGGATTGGCAAATCAATCGGAAAAAAGAACGGCCAGAACCTTGATTTCAAGAAGGCTCCAGTCGTCCTTAAAGGCAGCACTCTTGTACCACTTCGTGCCATCTCAGAAGGACTTGGCGCCCAAGTTGAATACGAAGCAACCGAGAAGAGAATCACCCTCACTCATCCGGCACCTTGACCATAGAGTAAACAGCAAGCTTCAATCAACCCCGGCAGCATGTCTGTCGGGGTTTTTCTTTTAAGTAACTTAGTAAGTACGCATGAATCCAAATGTTTACAAAGAACGAATAAAAGTTGTTAGAATAGTTCCAACCCTGTCAACACGGTGAAATGGAGAAGTCGATATGAAGAAGAAGAGAGAGAAGATAACGCCAGAGAGAAGGGTAGCGATACTGGAACGGAGAAAAGCCATCAGAAAAGAGATCGGCCGTTTGCTGCTAATCGCTCTTGGCGCATCAATTGCCGGTTTGGCACAATCTTTCTTTCTCATTCAGGCAAAACTTGCACCAGGCGGTCTTTATGGCGTTGGAATGATCCTCAACGACCACTTCAAAATAAACATCGGCTTGGCCTTTGCTCTAATGAATGTCCCATTTTTTATCTGGGCCTTGAGGGTTTTGGGACTCAAGTACATTCTCAGAACCGGTTTGGCAATTGCCATCTCTTCAACCATGGTCGATGTTGGCACAAAAGTGCTTTATCCGTTGGTAACAAGATATATCACTATGCCACCAACAACCGATTTGATTCTATACTCAATTTTTGGTGGTGCAGTCCTTGGTATAGGCGTCGGATTGGTGTTCAGGAATGGTTCAAGTACTGGCGGAACCGACCTTATTTCACAACTAGTTTATTATTCAACTGGATTTGAATATGGGAAACTGGTTATGATTTTTGATACCACAATCATAGTTTCTGTAGCCCTCAACTTCCGAAACGTAAATTTGGCCATGTATTCAATTGTAACTTTGATCATCTACGGCCAGGTGTTAAACGTTGTTTCATCAGGCATGACCTCGACGAGAATGGCGATGATCATCACTGATGCCTATGATAAAGTCCGTCAGACAGTTTTAGCAAGAATGAGACGTGGCGTTACTATCATCGATGCAAAAGGTGGATACCAGCTTGATGAACGTAAAATCCTGATGGTTGCCATCCCCCAGTCAGAAATCAGTACAGTAAAGGAAATTGTTTTGGACGCAGACCCCAAAGCGTTTGTCATGATTTCAGAACTATCTGAGGTATGGGGCAAGGGCTTCGAACGCAAAAAACCGACCTAAGATTAAGCCCAAATTCGAGAGTTTGACGCCTAACAATATGGCCGCGGTCGGCTCCTTTGTTTCATTTTAGAATTTGTTTGATCCAGTATCCAATCCACTGCCCTCCACCAAACCAAATAATCCACACAAGAAGCGCTGCAACCATCAGGATAAAGATTATCAAGGAGATTGAGTAAAACCATCCGAGCAGCCTCGATCTTGAATCAATCATTTATACCTCCCGGCTTTCCTATGGTTTTATCTGACAGACCGAGACCAAGGAATAATTTCCCATCATACATAAACCAGGTTTCATCGGCCATCTGAAGCAGGTATGGATTATGAGTAACTATTATGCAGGTTGTTTTTCTGAGGGTTTCCATTGAATCATTGAATATGTCCCTTACGGTAGGTATGTCAACTTGTGAAAGTGGCTCGTCGAGGAACATGATTGGCTTCAAGTTAGCAAGCGTTCTTGCAAATGCAACCCTCTGTCTCTCTCCGGCTGAGAGACCCTTTGCCCTTTCGCCCAAAACCTCATCATTGATTCTATTGCGAACCTTTTCAAGTCTACATGTCTTTATGAGGTTTTCATAATCAAAGTTTCCTTGCGATCCAAACGAAATGTTTTCTTTCAAAGTTGCTGAAATGAAGTATGGTTGTTGGCTCAGGAAGGTAATTTTCGATCTAAGATTGTCCCATTCAATATCTTGAATTAGCATTCCAGAGATAGATATTGATCCACCCTTGTTTCTCAGTAAGCCTGCAAGACTCTTCAATAGAGTTGTTTTCCCGCATCCAGAATCCCCGGTAATTGTAATGACCTTTCCTGGATTTGCCTCGAAGTTGACGCCATTGAGAACCGATCTTCCTTGTGCATATGAAAAGTCAACGTTCTCAAGCAATAACGACAAGCTTCCATCGGGCAGATGTTTTGTACCTTTACGGTCGATTTCTTTCGAGTCATAAATTTCAAAAAATCTCTGAATCGACACAGAAGTTCCGAGCAATGAGTTCCACAAGCCGTAAAGTGTTTGAAATGGGGCAGTCACATAACCAAACGCCAGCGTGATTGTCGTAACTTTACCAAGCGTCCATGATCCAATGAGTACCTGCGTCCAGCCAAAAATTGAGATTGCCAATGAAATTATTGCTAAAATCAAGCTAGACCCTAGATTGTAAACAGATGAAACCAAATTTGAAACTACCTGCATTTGCCAGACTTTTATGTATTCACGTTTATATGTTCGGAAGGCATTTCGAGTTACACCTGACATTCTGAGATCAGAGAGACTTGATATCAAATCAAACATTGAAGAGTTTAGTTTACCAGCTGAATCTGCTCTCGCTTTCTGGTAAGAGCGTATGAGTCTTTGAACGTAGTACCAGGAGACCCATGATGCGACAAGCGTTGGAAAACCTATGAGAGCCAGTCTCCAGTCCATGATTGAAATGGCTGCCGGTATAGCCACCAACCTTACAATCAACGTCATCATAGTTGAAATTGACGACGCAATGTAGCCAATGCCTGCCTCTAGTCCACCAGCCCTTGATATAAGATCGCCGGTTCTCTGTGATTCAATGAATTCCTCGTCAAGCCTAGTAAGCTTGGATATAAACTCCATCTGGGTCTTGTAGGAAACAAAGCTTCCTAGATATTCAGCGTATTGGGTGTTTATCCAGCCAATCACTGTTGAAATGGTGCTCATCCAGAAAGTAAAGACAAGAATGCCAATTACCAAGGAAAGGTCTTTGTTGGCATAGCCGTTGTCGAGTAATAATTTTGGCGCAAACGGAAGAACTAAACCAAAGGCAGCCGAGACAACCGAGTAAAATGACAGCAAGATGTAATGTTTCCTGAATGGTTTAAAAAAAGGAAAGACTTTTTTCAGCTGAACCCATGATTGCTTGAATCCATGTTTTTTTGTTGGCTCTGGTGGAGTGAAATCAAGATTGATCCCAAGTTTTCTTACCTTTAAGGATTTTCCCATGTACTTATTTTACCA
>CAYYJO010000001.1:29893-56747 GCA_964472265.1 uncultured Caldisericales bacterium
CATATTTAAACTTAGAATTATGAAGAATTTGCAAAATAAGACAAATCATATAACTGGAATGTTGACGTACGATATACAAACAATATAATAGTTACGTAAACGCTAGGTCTGGCGTTTACAAAGGTAGATGAAAAATGGAACAGCAATATCCAAAAGCTATTGGCTACATAAGAGTATCATCCGATGAACAGGCTAGAGAAGGACTCAGCCTTGAGGCTCAAAAAAGGAAGCTGACAGCTTACTGTGAGCTGAAAAATCTTGAATTGATTAACATTTTTTCGGACGAAGCCATCTCTGGGTTCAAGCCTTTCGAGAAAAGACCCGGCGGATCAAAAGCGTATGAACTGCTTGCAACAGGCGTTGCTGACAATCTTGTGTCCATGAAACTCGACAGGCTTTTTAGAAACACAGGCGACGCCATAGCAAAAGCAACCGAGTTTCAAAAAAAGGGAATCAATCTTCACCTTCTGGATGTTTCCGTAGACACGAGCACGGCAACCGGCAAGATGTTTTTCACCGTATTGGCCATGCTTGCACAGTTTGAGCGCGATATAACCGGCGAAAGAACCAAAACAGTACTCGATATGAAACGTAAAGACGGCAAGGTTTTCAACCACACACCATTTGGCTATGACCGCGATGGAGACATGCTGGTTGAAAACCTGACCGAGCAGAAGGCAATTGAAAAAATAATAACAATGCGAAGCAACGGCGAAACATTCAGGGATATTGCCTCTGAGCTTGAATTGCTGGGCATAAAACCCAAAACTTCGGATACATGGCAAGCGATGTCAGTTAAGAAAATATACGATCGCTACAACGTTTCGCCCAATCTCTTCAAAAGCAACCTGTGAATTGTTCTGTAGCCCATCCGCTCATAAAGCCTGAGAGCACCAGTGTTGAACTCCTGTGCAGTCAAGGTGATGTTTTTTACACCGTTGGTTGCTGCACACTCCTCGGTTTTTAAAAGCAGTGCCGATCCAACACCCTGGTTTTGCCAGGATTCATCAACCATTAGTTCAAATATTTCTATGTACGGTGGCTTAACAAACTCGTTCTTCTCATCCCAGAAGTCGGCCGCAAGCAGGCCAACAATCCGCTCATGTTCATCACGTGCCACGAGCACCAGCGACCTCGGGTTGGCCAGCGTGTCCTCAAAACCTTTCAGCCTGATCTCCTCAAGTTCGGCGTCTATCTCGTCCAGTCCGATCTCTCGGTTCAATCTCTTTCCGTACTCGTGAGTGAGCGCCTTGTAGCTCTCTATCAGCATCGGGTGTTCGAATGCTCGGTTGGGTTCGGATATCGTAAATGGTTTCTTCATATCTCAATTATATAAACCTTAGCCATCATGGTCGAGTAACGACTTCTCCGTTTCACCCCATCGACACCCCTCGATACAAACAAAAATGGCCGGTCAACAAACCGGCCATTTGTCAATTGATGTTGGATTTGCCTAAGGTCTGACCTCGAGTGAAAGTGTTATGGTCTTTGTTTCGCTGTTGTAGTCGACCTTTGCGCCAAGCGCTTCGGCAATAAACCTGAATGGAACCATGACTCTTCCAACGAGAAGGATTGCCTTTGAGCCGATTGGCGTTGGATTTCCGTTGATCATGGCTGTGTCTTTGTCAAGCGTTATCAAGATTGTTTTGTCCCTGAGGACGATTGAGGCTGTCTTGGTGACTGCATCCCAGTTGACAACTGCGCCAAATGCGTCGGCTACAGCACGCAAAGGGACTAGTGTTTTTCCGCCAATTATCTGTGGTGCCGGCTTTATGGCTACTTCTTTGTCATTGACCATCATTTTTTCAGAACCGATCACCAAAATGATGTTAGAGTTCAGAATGTTTATGATTTTACCAACGTTTTTCTTGATCATGTTCCCGTATTTGTCGGTTGCCTTGACCTCAACCTGTGTGATGCTTGGGGCAGGAAGAAGTGTAATTGTAGCTTTGAACTTGTCGCCATCAACGGTTGCTGTGACATTGTTTACAACGACTGTTGCTCCTGGCTCTACAGTGCCGGTGATTGTGTACTGAAGCTGATTTGTGACCTCGATAATTTCATCAACCTTGAAATCTGGCGGTGTTTTGTCTGCTTTGATGTAGGCGCCGAGACTTATCATCAGAAAATCTGATGTACCCCAGGTGACTTTTATTGCCCCTTCATATTGAGTATTCGGTTTGACTTTGTCAGGGTTGATTGCTATTTCTACGTCAGCTCTTTTTGTTTTCTCGATTTTGATGGTTTCTGGCGTTACCGTGAACCAGTCCTCGGTTGCCTCAAGTTTGCAGTCGGCGTCCATATCTCCGTAATTAGAGAGCTTAATTTTTTGCGATTTGAGCTTGTCAATTTCTATTTGTCCGAAATCAACTTCAGTTTTGTCGGCAATGATTTTTGGCGCCGGCGTGTATGTGTATGTCAACGGAGTTTTGGGGCTTTCAATATTCCATGGGGAAACGCCACAAACGCCGTACTTGTATGTTGTGCCGGCTACAACGTCGCAATCTTTATAGAAAGTTGCATTTGAGGGAACAGTGCCTACAAGCGTGCCATCCCTGTAAATCCTGTAATTCTCTACTTGCATTTCACCACTCATTGATTGAGGTTTCTGCCAAGAGATCTTTACACAACCAATGTCGTTTTCTGCTTTTAAATTCTGTGGGTTGAGTGGTTGTGTTGTGTCGGCAAAATCAACCTGTTTGTCAGACCACTCGGTTTCATCCGTTTGAGTAAAAACCTTTGTTTCAGTATTGAATGTTCCCATAATAAACTGAATGTTTGCACAGACCAATTTAATATTGTTGGAAGTTTCAATGTCCTCAATCATCGAATAATTCATGTCTTTTTCAGAGTATTTAAAAATTGCTGTTCCTGGCGCATATTGTATACCAAGTGAATTTTGGATGATGCCTGCTTTACCTGTTGTATCCGTCATCTTAAGTGTGAATATGATACCAACGATTTCTGGTGGTGAAGCATAGTACCTGGAATGAACTTCCATGGAAAATTCGATTTTTCTAACCTGTTTGCCTTCTGAGTTCCTAGTTCTGAAAATCTCGAGCGTTACTCTTTTTATATCGTTAGGCTCACCTTTTAATTCTGCAGGATCGTTTATCTCAATTCTGTTGACCCCCTGACAATTGACAGGTTCATCATCGGCTTTCATTGTTGCGGGGACAATAACGATTGCCATCACAAAACACACGAGCAGGCTGAAAATCTTTTTCATAACAACTCCATTATCAATAGGCTGATATTAATTTACATCTGTATGATTCATTTGCAACTCCCCAAATAAATAAAAAAGCCGGAATCAAAGATTCCGGCTTTGTATATACGCAATTTTTTACGGCTGTGGCGGCTGTGGGGTTGGCTGTCCGCCTTCATCGCCTTGGCCAGGGTTTGGCTGCGGGTTGTTTGGCGGTCTGTCGACTTTGACAATTGAGAATGCAGTGTTTGTGCCATTATTCTCTTCAAACTCCACCATCACCCAGTCGTCTGCCTTGAACTGGTCTGCCTTTGCTTCCTTTTTACCATCTTTATCGATTGTGTAGAACTTTGTATTTGAGTTAATGACAAAATCAACCGTCTTGCTGTCGTTGTTCTTGTCATCTTTCTGCCTGCCCATTTCCGGCTTCTCGATTGTAAGCTTTTCAGCGGTAATTGCTGTAATCTTACCCATCGTAACTGGTTTTGGGAATTCGTTGATCACTGTGATCATGAATACTGTTCCAGAAATTGTTTTAGGTGTTGTGTCGTCGTTTGGCTTTACGTTTTCGCCTGGCTGCCTGTTTGCTGCACCGTTTACGATGACGCTGATTACAAGCTTGTCACCGGCCTTTATGTCTGAGGCGCTGATCATTTCAGGTCTCTTGCCTTCTTCGCCTATCTTTGCGTACTTGCATTCTGGATCAACGGCAAGAGTGATTGAGTTGTCGCCCTTGTACTGCTTGAATGTAACGCTGTAATCGCCGAAGTTTTCAAGGGTTCCAAAAACCTTTACTTCCCTTGATGTCTTTGGATTTGGGATGTCCTGAAGAACCCTGACGGTGTAGGCGTAGAGTGACCATGATCCATTGTTTTCCTTCATCTGGACGGTCATGAGGAGCTTATCCTGTTCCCTGATATTTGCTGGATCGATCTTTTCAATCTTGTCGCCAGTGCTCAGAACAAACACTGTGTTAGAATCATATTTTACTTCAACAGTCTTTGGACCACGGTTCTTTTCTGGTGGGTTTGGCGTTTCGCCATCGAGTGGCTTCGGGTTCTGTCCGCCCTTGTCGTCGCCCTTGCCTGGCGCTGGATCCTGTCCGCCTCTGTCATTTCCGCCTTCACCTGTTCTTGCCTGAACGATTGGTGAAACCTTCATCACTGAGTTTTCCGATGAAGCGAATGTTGCAAGGAGTTGCTGTTTTGGCATTTCAGGGAAGTTGTCCATAACAGCAAAGGAAATTGCGAAAATTTGTGCATCCTTCTTGCCTTCCTTGCCCTTTTCAACCAATGGCATGACTGAAACGGCAACCTTCGAACCGGCCTTAACATCTGAAAGAGAGAGCTGGGTGAAGTTTTCCTTGTCATCAGTCTTGAACACAAGAACATTATCGCCGAGATTGAAAGTCCTTGCTTCCGGCTTCTTGTCTTCTGAGTATGGACCATATGGCATGATTGAAACTGAGGTCTTGTCAATCTTTTCGACGGTTCCAAGCATGTCTCTGCCCTTTATGCCCATTGCAAGGAGCTTGAGATCCGGCTTAACAACTGTTCTGGCAAATTCCTTGCCAGTTTTGCCTTCTTCGGATGGTGAACCGAAGATTGAGTTGATGAAAACCCAGTCACCCTTCTTGAGGGTTGTTGGTTCAATCTTCTCTGGCTTGTTGCCTGCTGTTGCACTCACATACTCAGTCAGACCAGCAACGGCTGTGACTTCGGTGTTTGCTGTTTCTGGAAGGAAGGTTACGTTTACAGTTGAAATCCAGTCGTTAACCTTTGTGTAGGAGTCAAAGACTGCAACTCTTCCAAAACCATTCATACCTGGTCTATTGTCATTTCTGTCTCTGGGCTGCTCAAATGCGAATGCTGCTGGGGTTGCAAGCAGAAGTGCTGTCACCGCTGCCATTATTGCTAGTGTGCTCTTTCTCATATCTACCTCCTGGGTAATTACTACTGTACATAGTAATACGATGGAAATTTAAAAAAGTCAGGTTAGGTTAAATAAAAAAAGGCGGTTTCTTTAAAACCGCCTTTTCATGAGGATTGGATAGCTATTGTGCTGCTTGAGGCGGGACGTCTGACAACAGAGTTAGCTCTTCCGATTTCTCCGGTTCGACCTTTACGCTAATGCCACGATACTGCTCTGTGCCTGTTCCAGCCGGAATAAGTTGACCGACAATGACGGCTTCCTTGAGACCATGGATCGGGTCGTACTTGCCCTTGATGGCTGCTTCGGCGAGAACCCTTGGGGTTTCCTGGAAGGATGCAGCTGAAAGGAAGGATTCTGAGGTGATGGCTGACTTTGTGACACGCTGGAGGATCGGTTCGAAGGTTGCCGGTTTCTTGTTTTGTGCGATAAGAACCCTGTTCTCTTCTTCGACTTCCTGCTTGTCCTGGGTTTCTCCTGGCAGGAACTTTGAGTCGCCGGTGTCTTTGATTCTGACCCTGCGAAGAAGCTGGCGGATTATGACTTCAATGTGTTTGTCGTTGATGTCTGAACCCTGAAGCTTGTAAACTTTCTGGATTGATTCGATGAGGTATGCTTGTGTTGCGTCGACGCCGCGGACTTTGAGGAGTTCGTGCGGGTTGAGCGAACCTTCAGAGATGGCCTCGCCTGCTTCAACTTCCTCTCCCTCTTTGACGAGAAGTCTGTAGGAGTATGGAATTTCGTATGAACGGATTTCGCCTTCTTTGCTGGTCACTGTCACCTTGAGGGTATCGCGCCCTGGCTCGAGGCTTACTTTGCCTGAGATTTCTGCAATTGGAGCTTCACCTTTTGGTCTCCTTGCTTCGAAGAGTTCCTCGACACGGGGAAGACCCTGGGTGATGTCGACGGCAGCAATACCGCCTGAGTGGAAGGTTTTCAGTGTGAGCTGAGTGCCTGGTTCTCCGATTGACTGTGCAGCGACAATGCCGACAGCTTCACCGACGTTGACAAGGTTGCCTGACGAAAGGTCTCTGCCGTAACACTTGACGCATACGCCTTCGTGGCTTTCGCATGTGAGGGCAGAACGGACTTTCGCCTGGAGGATGCCTGAATCGTTTATCAGTTCTACAGCCGCTTCATCGATGATGCAGTCTGCCTGAACGATCACTTTTGGATCACCGGTTGCGACCTTGATCATGTCCTTGCCGAGCTTCTTGGCCTGCTTGAGCATGGTTTTTGAAATCTTTGTGCCGGCCGTGTAGATGATCTTTCCGTAGAGGGCGAGGTCTTCGGCAAGTGTTTCGCCAACGATTGATTCTTCCTCAACCTTCTCGAGCCTGCTTGGGTATGTCACGATGTCGTCGATTGCAATACGGCCAAGGATTCTGTCGCCAAGCGTCTTGATTACACGCTTGCCGTCGTATAGCGGGTTGATGACTATTCCGTCGACAACCGTTCTCACCACTGCATTTGTGACATTTGCCTCGTCCATCTGGAGCGCTTTTTTCCAGGTGACCGTCTGGCCGTCTTTTATAATGACTTCTCCGGTTTGTGGATTGACGATGTCCCCGATTGCTGATTTTCCAACAGCCTGTCTTGAGATCGGTTTTACGACCTTGCCGGCAATGATTATTGGCGAAATTTCAGACGTAGCGCAGTCGGTTTCCCTCACGATTGTGTCGTGGGATACGTCGACGAGCCTTCTGGTAAGGTAGCCTGAGTCTGAAGTTCTCAGAGCGGTGTCAGCCTGTCCTTTTCTTGAACCGTGTGTTGACATGAAGTACTCAAGCACGGTCAAGCCCTCTTTGAAGTTTGATTTGATCGGGTATTCGATGATTTTGTTGTTGGGGTCAGTCATAAGACCGCGGATTCCGACCATCTGGTTGATCTGGGCCGGTGAGCCTCTGGCGCCTGAGTTTGCCATCATAAAGATCGAGTCGAGTTTTCCGAAGTTGCTGAATACAGCCGCCTTGATGTCGTCGGTGGCTGTCATCCATGTGGTGATGATGGCTTCAAAACGCTCGTTTTCGCTGATGAATCCCCTGTTGAAGAATTCAACGATTTTTGCGTGTTCTTCGTCAGCTTTTTTCAGTATTTCAGAACGTTTTGGCGGAATCTTCATGTCATCAAGTCCGACTGTTACTCCAGCGATTGTTGCCATTTCAAAGCCGATTTCCTTGATAGTGTCGAGGAATTCACCTGTGATTGCCGGACCATAGCTTCTGTAGCATTCTTTGATGTGAATGATTATGTTCTTGTTGAGCATGAGGTCGTTGAAGAATGGGAGGTCCCACTCTCCATTCACATTTTCGTCTCCAGCGAGCCTTGCAACTTCAGCCCTGTGGATGACCGATTGTTCAAGTTCCTGTCTGATGCGGCCATTGTAGATGATTCTGCCGATGGTCGTGGTGATCTCGGCTCCGCCCTTGCTGGTTGACTTCTTGAATTTTCCGCCCTCATAATAGGATTTACCGTAAGGAATTCTGTATTTTACTATGTCGCGAAGTCTGACAAGCCTTGCCTCGAGCGCTGCCTGGGCTTCGAAGAAATTGTCGAATGTAAGCTTGGTTTCACGGTCGCCTTCAAGGTTGACGTAATAAACTCCAAGCACGATGTCCTGAATCGGCTGGAATGTCGGTGCACCGGTTGCAGGAGAAAGGATTGACTGTGAAGCGAGCATGAGGATGAGCGATTCCATCTGGGCTGAAAGGGTGAGAGGGATATGGACGGCCATCTGGTCACCGTCGAAGTCAGCGTTGAATGGCTGGCAAACAAGCGGTGGGATCTGTAGAGCCTTTCCTTCAACAAGTATTGGTTCAAAAGCCTCGATACCGAGTCTGTGAAGCGTTGGGGCGCGGTTGAGAAGAACAGGGTGTCCCTTTACGACTTCCGAGAGAATCTTGTAAACCTCTGGATGCTGCTGGTCGATGAGCGACCTTGCCTGTCTGAGGCTCTGTGTGAAGCCAGTTCTTACAAGGCCTTCCATGACGAATGGCTTGAAGAGCTCGACTGCCATTTCTTTCGGAAGACCGCACTGGTCGACCTTGAGCTGCGGGTTGACAACGATGACTGAACGGCCTGAGTAGTCAACGCGTTTTCCAAGCAGGTTCTGTCTGAAGCGTCCTTCTTTGCCCTTGAGGATGTCCGAGAGTGATTTGAGTGGCCTCTGGGCTGTCCCAAGGATTGGCCTGTCTCTCTTTGAGTTGTCAAAGAGGGCGTCGACAGATTCCTGGAGCATACGCTTCTCGTTCTGGATCATGATGTCAGGAGCCTTGACTTCAACGAGCTTTTTGAGTCGTGTGTTCCTGTTGATGACGCGCTGGTAAAGGTCGTTGAGGTCGGCTGTAGCAAACCTGCCACCTTCAAGCGGAATCAATGGCCTGAGGTCTGGCGGGATTACCGGAATGACTTCCAGAATCATGTTTGTTGGTGATCTGAGAGTGTCCTTGAATGCCTGGATGACTTCGAGCCTCTTGATGGCCTTGACCTTCTTCTGGGCATTGCCGGAAGAGAGTTCGTCGACAAGTTCAAGTTCGACTTTCGGGATTTCGAGTTCGTTGATCAGGTCGAGGATTGCCTCGGCACCCTTTTTGGCTACGAAATTATGTTTTTTCTTGTATTCCCTGTACTCTTCATCGGTGAGCAGCTGCATCTTCGCAAGCGGTGAGTTGCCTGGGTCGATGACGATGTAATTGATGAAGTAAACGACCTTCTCGAGCACTTTTGAGGTGATCTTCAGAAGTAGGGCGATGTAAGGGAGTGTCTTTAGGTACCATGTGTGGACGATTGGGGCTGCAAGCTCGATGTGGCCGAAGCGCTCACGTCTCACCTTGTTGACAGTTACTTCAACGCCGCAGCGGTCGCAGATGACGCCTTTGTACCTTGCGCCTTTAAACTTTCCGCATCTGCACTCGTAGTCGCGGTGCGGACCAAAGATTTTTTCGCAGAAGAGTCCGTCTGGTTCAGGCTTGAAGTTGCGGTAGGAAATCGTCTCCGATTTCTTGACCTCGCCATGACTCCATGACCTGATCTCTTCCGGTGTGGCAAGCAGAATTTGAACTGCCTGATTGTTATCCACCGTGCCTCCTTAGCCTTCCTTGTCGGCTTCGAGCTTGGCCTTTTCAACAACTTCTTCGGTTACCCTTGGTGGGGCTTCTTCGTAGTGGTCGAATTCCATTTCGAATGAACCGCGACCGCCGGTGATTGAGTTGAGGTCAATTGCGTATCTCTGGACTTCGGTAAGCGGAGCCTGTGCCTTAATGATCTGGTACTTGCCCTTTGCTTCCGAACCGAGGATTCTTCCGCGTCTTGAGCTGATGTCACCCATGATGTCACCCATATAGGAGTCTGGGATGACGATTGTAAGATTGTAGATTGGCTCAAGAAGAACGACTCCGCCGTCTTCCATTGCCTTCTTGAATGCAAGGTTTGCGGCAAGCTTGAACGCGAGTTCCGAGCTGTCGACATCGTGGTAAGAACCGTCAAGAACAGTTATGCCAAGATCGATTACAGGATAACCGGCAAGGGTTCCCTTGACGATTGATTCTCTCATGCCCTTTTCAATGGCCGGGATGAAGTTCTTAGGAATACGTCCCTGTGTGACTGCATCTGTGAAGGTGAAACCGGTTCCCCTTGGGAGCGGTTCTGCCTTGATGATGCAATGGCCGTACTGGCCATGTCCACCGGTCTGCTTCTTGTGCTTTCCTTCTGCCTTTTCAACGGTTTTTCTGATTGTTTCCCTGTATGGGATTCTCGGGATTGAGAGGGTGACCTGAACGCCAAACTTGTTCTGGAGCTTTTCAGCTGCTGCGTTGATGTGCGTTTCGCCCTGACCGCCAAGGATGAACTCTCTGGCTTCTTCGCTTCTTGTGTATTCAAGCGACGGGTCTTCTTCAAGCAGCCTTGGGATGGCGGTGCCGATCTTGTCTTCGTCGGCTTTATTCTTCGGGTTGACTGCCATTCTTAGGACTGGTTTCGGGAAATCGATGCCCTTGATCAGAACCTGATATGACTGGTCGGTGAGGGTGTCGCCGGTGAGTGTGCCGACAAGTTTTGTTACAACGCCGATGTCTCCGGCCTTGAGTTCCGGAACCTGATCCTGCTTCTTTCCGAATGGGACGGCAACGGCTGAAATCCTTTCGCCAGAATCCTTCTTTGTGTTGTACGGTTTGACGTCAGTATTGAGAGTTCCCTGCATGACCTTGAAGTAGGTGATTCTTCCTACAAACGGGTCGGCAGAAGTTTTGAAGACAAGTGACGCAAACGGCTTTGATGAGTCATAGGCGAGCTTTATTTCCGATTTTGACTTGAGATCGGTAGCTTCTTCAGCTGCTGCGTGGTCTGGTGACGGGAAAAGGTCGATGATGGCGTCGAGAACGTTTGTGATGCCGACGTTTGCAAATCCTGATGAGGCAAAGATCGGGTAAATCTTGCCTGATCTGACTGACTGGTGAAGAACCTTGTTGAGCTGTTCCGGTGATGGTTTCTTGCCTTCGAGGAACATTTCGAGGAGTTCATCGTCAGATTCGGAGACGACTTCGACGAGCTTTTCGTAGTATTCATCCCTCTTGTCCTTGAGGTTTGCGGGGATTTCGCCTTCAACCATCTTCTTGCCGTTGTCCGTGAAGGTGTAGGCTTTGCCTTTGATTACGTCAACAACGCCCTTGAAGTTTGGCCCTTCGCCCATCGGGAATGTCATTACAAGGCCGCTCTTTGTGAGGCTGTCATTGATCTGGTCAAGAGCCTGGTCGAAGTTTGCGTTTTCCCTGTCGAGCTTGTTGATGACGATTGCCCTTGGGAGGTGGCGCTTGTCACAGAGTCCCCACATCTTCTCGGTTCCAACCTGAACGCCTGAAATGACGTCGATGAAGATGATTGAAGCGTCTGCTGCCCTGATGCCTGAAATGGCTTCGCCTGCGAAGTCAAAGGCGCCCGGTGTGTCGATAAAGTTGATTTTGGTGTCCTTGTATTGGACTGGAATGAGTGAAAGGTTGATGGAAATCTGACGTTTCGCTTCATCCGGATCGAAGTCCGAGACGGTGTTGCCTGCAGCAATTGTCCCGATCCTGTCTGTTGCGCCGGTATCGTATGCCGCAGCTTCCACCCAGGAAGTTTTGCCGGAACTGCCGTGTGAGCAGAGGACTACGTTTCTGATCGCCGATGTTTCGTAAACTTTCATTATTTCTCCTCCAAATCAACTTCCTCGACATCGTCGGAAAGTGAGATTGTTTCAAATGTTTCTGCCATGTCGAGCTTGATCTGCTCTTCAGAGCCAAGCATGGATTCCTTGTCCAGCTTGAGTGTGATTGGACCGGATTCCTCGCGCTTCTCGTCAAGCTCTTCTTCCTGGCCGACGATCTTGAGACTGATGCAAAGACCCCTGAGTTCTCTCTGGATGACTTTGAATGATTCTGGCGTGCCTGATTCCGGGATGATCTTTCCCCTGCAGATGGCTTCGTAGGCCTTGATTCTGCCTTCAGTGTCGTCTGATTTGAGGGTGAGCATTTCACGGAGTGTGTGGGCTGCACCGTAAGCTTCGAGCGCCCAGACTTCCATTTCTCCAAGTCTCTGGCCGCCGAACTGGGCTTTACCGCCGAGGGGCTGCTGGGTGATGAGGGCGTATGGGCCTGTTGATCTTGCGTGAATCTTGTCTTCAACAAGGTGGTTGAGCTTGAGCATGTAGGCGATGCCAACGGTAACCTGGCTTTCGAATGGAATGCCGGTATAGCCGTCGATGAGAACAACTTTTCCAGTTGACGGGATGTCGCACTTGACCATTGTATCAATAACGTCGGTTTCGGAGGCACCAAGGAACACTGGCGTTGCAAAATAAACACCAAGTTTCTTTGCTGCAAGGCCAAGGTTGACCTCGAGAATCTGACCAAGGTTCATACGGGAAGGTACACCGAGTGGCGAAAGGATGATGTCGATTGTTGTGCCGTCTTCCATGAATGGCATGTCATAGACCGGGAGAATCTTCGAGATAACGCCTTTGTTTCCGTGACGTCCAGACATTTTGTCGCCAACCTGGATTTTTCTCTTTTCGGCGACATAAACCTTTGCAAGCATGTTTACGCCCACCTGGAGTTCGTCCGATTTGTCGCGCTTGAACAGCTGTGTTGCAATGACCACACCTTTTTCGCCCGGGTTGACCCTGTGCGAGGTGTCTCTTACATCCTGACCCTTGCGGTCGAACATGGCTCTCCAGAGCTTCATTTCCGGTGTGAATTCGGATTCGGCTTTTGGAGTGACTTTGCCAACGAGGATATCGCCAGCCTTTACTTCGGTTCCGACTCTGATGATTCCGGTTTCATCAAGGTTTTTGAGCAGGTCTTCGGAAACGTTTGGAATTTCGCGAGTAAGTTCTTCCGGGCCGACCTTTGTGTCTCTGACCGGGCACTTGTATTCCTTGATGTGGATTGAAGTGTAGACATCATCACAAACGAGTCTTTCAGAGACGATGATAGCGTCCTGATAATTGTAGCCACGCCATGGGATGTAGGCGCAAAGAACGTTCTGGCCAAGGGCAAGATCGCCCCTGTCACAGGCTTCGCCGTCGATGATTACGTCACCGGCTGAAACAAAGTCGCCTTTTCTCACTAGAGCGCGCTGATTGATGCAGATGTCCTGGTTGCTCCTGAAGAACTTCTGGAGCTTGTAGGTTGATTCATAGCTGACGTGGACTTCATCGGTGCCGATTGATGCAAGCTTCCTTAGAAGATCCATCGTAAGGTATGAGCCTTTGTAGGCGATGATTTCCTTGCTCTCATAAATGTCTTCGGCAAGGATTCTGGACGAATTGAGAAGCTTTTTGTCGAGGGCGTAGACATCGTCCTCATGAAGAGCCATGATGTCAACAACCCTGATCTCGCTTACACCCTTTTGAAGGAGCTGGCGAAGAACGTCTTCGGTTACAAATGATGAGTCGATGCTGTCTGATCCTGCCTCTTCCTTGAGCCCGTGAAGGAGAATCTTGCCAAGGAAAGTGTTTCTTGAAGTTCCGACCTTGAGGAGGGCAACCGGGAAGATTTCGTGTGAGCCTTCGATGTCAACGGTGACTTCTTTTACGCCAGAAACATAGAGTCTCTGAAGGCTTGTGTCGGTTATCTTCTTTCCGGCTGTGATAACGGTTTTGCCTTCAAGATCAAGAGCCGGTTCAGTGAGCATTTTGCCGACAAGTTCAGTGTTGATTTCAACCTTTACGAATTCGCTGAGGTTGATTGTTTCAACATCGTCGCGCTTGATTGTTCTGACTTTGAAGATGCTCTTCTGGATTAGCTTTCTTGCAACTGTTCCATCGATAAGGTCGCCAATTCTGCCAACTTCTTCAATGTTTTCACCGAGGAACTTGTAAAGGATTTCCTTGTTGATTGAGCCAAGCTGGTATTTTACCGGCTGTGCATCAAGGGATGCGATTTTGATCGTTCCGGCGTCGACGTATGAAACAACTCCGGATTCCTTTGCCAGGACAACCGAGCAATTGTCGACAACAACCTGGTGTTCCATGCCGGTTCCAACCCTTGGTGCTTCCGGGTTGATGAGTGGAACAGCCTGATGCTGCATGTTGCAGCCCATGAGGGCACGGTTTGCGTCGTCGTGCTCGAGGAACGGAATGAGTGTTGCTGATGCTGAAAGAACCTGATCTGGAGAGATGTCGATCATGTCAACGTCTTCGGCAAAGCAGGTTGTGATTTCGCTCTTGTATCTGATGGCACAAACGCCTTTGAGCTTGTTGTTTCTGTCAATTTCGGTGTTTGCCTGGGCGATTCTGTAGTTTTCCTCGTCGTCAGCAGTCAGGTAGACGATCTCGTTTGTGACGGTGCTGTCAACAACCTTGAGGTACGGAGCCCTGATAAAACCAAAGTCATCGACGATTGCGTGTGTGGTGAGGGAGTTAATGAGACCAATGTTACCACCTTCAGGTGTTTCAATTGGGCAGATTCTTGAGTAGTGTGAGTGGTGGACGTCGCGAACGTCGGCACCGGCACGATCTCTGTTGAGACCGCCTGGTCCGAGCGATGACAGTTTGCGCTTGTGGGTGAGGGCTGCAATCGGGTTTGTCTGATCCATGAACTGTGAGAGCTGGCCAAGGCCAAAGAATTCCCTGATTGCAGCGATAATTGGTCTCACATTGATGATGTTCTGGACTGTAAGCTCTTCGTCCGGGAGGGTGATGATCTTTTCCCTGACGATCTTGAGCATTCTGAGGAAACCAATACGAAGCTGGTTTTCGAGGAGTTCGCCGACCGACCTGATGCGCTTGTTGGCAAGGTGATCTTTGTTGTCTGCCTGAACGAGTCCGAGTTTCAGTTTGTAGAGGAATTTGAGAATTGCCCTTACATCCTCAAGCGTAACAAGGTTTGAGTCGAGGTTGAGGCCAAGCTTTTTATTTATTTTGTAGCGACCCACATCTGAAAGGTTGTTTCTTCTCGGGTCACGAAGCAGGTTGTGGATAAGGTTTTCAGCGTTCTCAATAGTTGGACGCTCACCCGGTCGGATGTGTTTGAACATATCGACAAGGGCCTCTTCACGTGTCTTTGTCTGGTCTTTTTCGAGAGTGGCTGTTACGAAGCCTGCAATGTCTTTGTCTTTGTAGGAGAAGTGCTTTATTCCAAGACGCTTGATTTCATCGATGATTATTGGGGTAAGGATTGTTCCTGGTTCATAGAGGTCGTCGCCGGTTGTCGGGTGGTAGATGATGTCGTCGAGAACCTTACCGTTTCCCTTGTCAAAGTCGCCTTTGTTTTCGAGCTTGGCTTCAACAACTTTTTCTTCGATGAACAGGTTTTTGATTTCATCGTCAGTGTAGTCGCCCATGACGCGAAGAAGCTCGGTTACCGGGAACTTCTTGGATTTTTTGTCGATTTAGACATAGGCGATTTCATCTTCGCCCATTTCAAATTCGAGCCATGATCCACGGTCAGGGATGACGGTTGCAAGTGTGTGCTGCTTGTTGCTGTTTGGCATTTGCTCGGTTTCAAAGTAAACACCGGGCGATCTGACAAGCTGTGACACAACAACCCTCTCGACACCGTTGACGATGAATACGCCTGATTCAGTCATCATGAGGAGTTCACCGGCAAAGAGCTCCTGCTCTTTGATTTCTCCGGTTTCCTTGTTGATGAGCCTTACGGTGAGCTTGAGTGGAACGGTGAAATTGATTCCCCTCTCCTTGCACTCGAAAGGCGAATAGGCTGGATCGCCAAGGTTGTAATCAACGAACTCTACCTCTACTTTTCCAGATTCACGCAAAGACCTGTCTTCATTGAGAGAGGCAATGAGGTGTTTGAGGTTGACCTTCAGGAATTTGTTGTATGAATCCATCTGAAGCTTGATGAGGTTGGGTGGTTTTATTGTATTTCTTCGTTTACCAAACCAAACCCTTTCAATTCTCATAAGGCTTCCTTCCTGCCTGCGTTTTCCCAGGCATACCTATACTACAATAGCAATGACAAACAAAAATTTTACAACTATTGGTTTTTGCTGTCAATCTTTATTTGTTAAGGAAGCCAGATTTTCGTAAAGTTTACGGTACCTTTCACCGGGTCTGCGTTGACATCAAGACCGAAATCGTTCTTAAGCGATGTCGGTGAGATGTAGATTGCTCCATTATAAAGTCTCGGCGCGTCAACAAGGGTTGCCGGGTTGTTGTCTTCCAAAGCTGAGGTTGAACCAGACTCAAGAACGTAGGTTGTGCCAAACATTTTGAGCGTACAGATTGTTCCGTTAAGCTCAAAACTTGCGCCAAACATGATTCTGAGAGCATCAACAGGCACCCAGAGATCTGCCATGACTTCAGTCTGCATTTGGCTTACAACTTCATTTTTGTCGTTGTAGACTGACTTGTCACCCTTTATCACATATCCGGTGAATGAAGCAAATACCGGAATATCGATGTCAATTTTTTGGATGTTTCCAGCAGAATCTACGGCTTCCAGCTTAATCTTGTTTATTCCTGGGATGAGGTCGATTGTGTACTGGAAGATGTCGTAAATAACTGTCGCTTCTTTGCCATTGACCAACACTTTTGATCCAGGCTCAACTCTTCCTGAGAGGTCAAACTTCTGGGCGCCGATAAGCTCAGGCGTTTTCGAGACCATTATGTCAGGCGGTGTTGTATCGCAGACGATAGTGACCTGCTCAATTGTTGATGGCACATCCGGAAGGTCGGCTTTGGCACTGAATGTGTTGATGCCTTCCTGGAGCGTTACCTTGATTGAGAACGAACCGTCGGCGGCAACGGTGGCAGCCTGCTGGCCGATTGTGACCTTTGCGCCAGGAGATGTCTTGCCTTTGATGGTTACGGTTTTTTGATTTGTTATCTGTGGGTATGAATCGATTTCGAGAATCGGGGGATTTCTCCTCTTGCCGCTGTAAACAACGATCTCCGTAGGAACAAACTTGTCTGCGGTTGCTTTTATGATGATCCTGCCGGATGAGGCTGGGTTTACTTCGAGTTTGACAGTGCCTTTCTGGTCTGTTGTACCCTCGACATCGAATTCATCGCCGATCATTCTGACTTTTGCTTCAGGAACAACCGCTTCTGTAGCTTTGTTGATGATCTTGATTGTGACAGTGTTTGTTGTGTTGGCGATTATTTGATCAGGTTCAATGACGATTATGCCGAGTCCTGCAGAGCCGTCCATTTCAAGGATTGGGTAGATTGAGTAGCGCATCGGAGCATCCTTGAGTGAAAGTTCGTATGGTGGCTTATCCAGCAGCTTGTTGTCGTTTTCAAATCCAAACTGGACAACGCCTTTGCCTTCTCCGTCAGGATTGATTGTTATATATGTTATTGGCATTGTGCTGCCATTGAACTTCACGAATGAACCCATTGCCTTGAAGCTGTGATTTGATCCGGTTACCACAATTTGTCCGCCTGGATGCATAGGCAAATCGCGGTCATCTGCTGGCTTTATTTCAACCATCAGGGAGTTGTCAACTCCATAGGCAAGGTCGAAGTTTGAAGGATTGAACATTTCGGTGCCAAGTGGCATTCCCGAGTCAGCTGATTTGAAAATGTACTTTGGCGCACCAACGACTGCGAATGTGTCTGGGAATGCGTCCCAGTCTAAGCAGAACGTACCGTCGCGGCTGCCCATTTCGCTGCCTTTTAACAGGCCAGGATTGAGCGAGTACCTGTAGCGCATGAATGTAAAGCCTGGGTCGGTGTAAAATGGCATTGGAGCACCGGCAACATCATTGTACATCAAGTCCGCCGAGTATGGGTTGCAGGCCACGAGACCGCCAACGCTTACTGTGTCTTCGGCAAACAGGTAGAACGTAACCGATGCCTTTTCGTCAAGGAGCATGAAATCTTTATAGTTGAGGATTCCGTCCTTTTCGCGGTCTACAAACATGTAAGTTCCGTCGTAAGCATGATTGTAGATGCAACCAAGACCCCAACCGGTTGTTGCCCACTGGTAGTCTGGCTGCAGAAGGACTGATGTCCTGTTGCTGAAGGCATTGTCTGAGTAGTGAATGTTGTCTGTGTTGTACCAGACATTTGAGTATTTCGGAAGGATATAGGTGTCCAGGGTTACCGGATCCCATGCTTCGAACTCGCGTTGGGTTGTGAAGGTGCCAAAAGTGTTGAGTTCGTTGTTTCCTCTTTGGATGATGCCGTCATTATTGTAGTCAATGCCGATGTGGATTGGGTAGGTTGTTCTGCACGAATTGCACAGCCACCAATCCCTTGGCTTCATGTTGCCGGGGACGTTGATCATTGGTGTAAAATGTGCCGGATAAAGCAGTTTTGAGTTGCAAACCCTCTGCGATTCAGGAGGTTGCTTCATCAAAACACCTTGAGCATTCCTGCAGACCACAGTTATTTTGTATATCCTGTTGTCGGCTGCAGTCATGATGAAGTCTGGTTCACCCGGGCTTGTGAACATCTTCTGTTCAGCATCTTCCATGTTTGTGATCTGATATTCAACTTTTGGCAAGGCAACCTTTACTTTTGCGATGCCCATGTGTTTTCGGTCTGGTGAATAGATTGTAAGCGGGAATTCTCCAGAGTCATTTGCCACAAAGCCCTTGAAGACGTAAATTCCAATCCTTGCGTTCGTGAAATCAACAGTGATTGGCTGGAAGACATCCTTGTCCTCTTCCCAGTTTGAGAAGAAGAACATGTTTGAGTAATAGTCGTCTGATTTGTTGTGAAGATCTGTTCTGACCCAGTAATATTGCGGGAGTCTTGCTCCGTCGCCGTAGTATTCGTAGTTGTCTGGGTGCCAGTCTTTGAAACAGTTGATCCATGCAGATTCTTCTGGAACCGTTCTGTCGCCGAAGAAGTCTGGTACGCCTTCGAGCAAGTTAACCGGAACGCCGTCAGCGTCAGTGACTTTTATGGTCAAGGGCTGGTTCGGATCAACAAGTTCGTTTACTGCTCCTGCTGTCAGAGGAGATGGCGAAACCACAACATTCAGGTCTTCTTTGGGTTCGATTGGGACTCTTGCTTCACCTGCAAGATAGACCTCATGTGTGTATGCCGCATCAAACCACTCAAGCTGCAAGTATGGCGAGAATGCTCTGTCGTTGTTGTCGTCGCCGTACTTAAAGGCGTTAATGTAAACCGGACAGATTTCGAAATTTGAAATACAATGGTCAGCAGGCGTAATCCTTCGAGCCATTCGCTCGTTTCTCATGCCGCCGATGTCCATGCCGTAATCAGTGATTTGGCAGTTGTTTTCCTTCTTCATGTCGATTGAGTAATCACCATTGTTTACATTGAAGGTTCGAGCGTCAAACATACCGCCAGCCCATGTGTTTGTGCTAAAGTAATAGGTTCCTATGATTTCAGTTTCCCAGTCGCCGAAGCTCACTTTGCCGTCATCGTTGAAATCCTGACGGGTGCTAAACATTGCAGCGCCTGTTCTCCAGCTGTCTCTCATCGGCATAGGCAAGCCCATGGTTCTGCCATCGCCCATACCCATGTGGATCGGTTCGTCCAGTCCTTCGATTGAGAAGGCGATACCACGATCCTGCCAGATGAAAACGAATGCGTCGTTGCACTCTTTCACAACCTGCATTGGAGTATCTTCGGTTATTTTTACGTTGAGATGGATGTCCTGGGCAACCGGAATCTTTTCGGGTATGCCTGAAATCGTAAGTCCGTGGACAGGGATAAAAGTTTCGTTTCTGTCCGAGCAGCAGTCCTGGAAAATCTTGGTTGTACCATCAAACAGGGTGACTTCTATTTCAATCTGACCAGAGCCTACCGGTGTGAGTTCGTCAATGATTATGACGTTATCTACACCAATATAATTCATCCTGTGATTCCACCTGAGGAACTTGTTCTGTTCAAGTGGGTCGAATGTTATTCTGTCTGGGCCGTAGCCTGTTATGCCAGTGAAATCCTCGCCTTTGAACTCATAATAGGTATAGTTTGTGTTGTCGACAATTACTGTGCCTGTGTAGTCGTAGACGAGAGGAAGTCTTATCATTCCGCCAAACCCGAAATCTGTCGTGATTCTTCCGGTGATTGGATCCATGACTTTTGGCTTTTTGAATGGGCCAGTGACTTTTATGCGTTTTATGAGATTCTTGTTTGAATACACATCAGAGGCAGCTGAAGGATCAAAAGTGTAGTGTCTTCCGTCTGCGTCCTTCAGAACAAAGAACAGGCCGTAGTCAGTCAATGGGGCAAATTCAACGCCTAGTTTGTTGAAATTTACCTTATGCTGACGCTCGTCTTCATCTCTGTCCTTGCCTAGCGCTTTGCTCGATTTGTTGTAGCGTTGACCCCATTCAGACCAGATTGCAGGATATGCATTCCAGCCATGGACAAGGTTTCTTATCATGCTCTGTCTCATGTTGATGACACGACCGACATGAGTTTGTCCACCTGGATAAACCCTGAAATCATCCTGAAAGTTTCTCAGAATCGGGTTGTATGGAGTCTGAATCTGTGGTGCTGGGAATGGAAGCGGGAATGATGCAAGTGCGCCTGCTGTGTAGTTCTGGAAAGAGTACTGTAAACCGTGATCGATGACCTGGAATTCGGAGAAGTTGATTTTGCCATCGAGAGGTGGGGTTTTGACTTCAACATAGCCTGAGTAGTCAAGTCCGAGATGAGTTTCAAGTGCAAACTGGGAAGGATGGAGACGTTTGCTGTTGTAGTCAAACATGATTGACATGCTTGAAAGTCTGAGCTTCATAATTCCAGGTTGAATGGGTTTTACTGCTGCAATGGCCCAGCCGCCAACGTCTGTATCATTGAAGAATCCTCTGCTTGTGATGTATGTTGGGATTCCAAAGGTTTCAATCATGCCAAATTTTGCACCGGTTTTCGGATCGATCGCTTCATCGTTGAAAATGCCCAGATGATCGCCTTTTGTCACAATGCCCCAGTACAGGAAACCATCGTCTTCATACGAAGACCTTGCAGTTTCAGATGACAGATCCATGTCGTCCAGCTCTGCCGGCGCCCGGATTTCAACCGGTTTCTGTGTGCCAATGTAGCCGGGAGAGAAATACCCGGGATCATCTCCAAGGAAATCACCTGAATCGAGAACTCCCGGAATCAGACCGACATCGTTCCAGTACCAGAAATTATAAGTGTGGTTGTTGTTGTATTGGATGATGTACCGTTGGCCGTTGCCACCGATTGCTGTTCCCATCCACATGACCCCCGAGCCAGTGGCGTTGAACATTACAATGGTATTCTCTTCCTTGCCAAGAGCAAAAGGTATACAGCAAGGATCGTTTACGTCCTGTGCATTGTCGCCGTCATAGCATTCAAGGGAGATGTTCGGGAATCGTTCCTCGAGCATGTCGAGGCACTTGCGTGTTGAAGCCATCTCCAGCCACTCTGTATAAACCCTGAGATAACCGGCTTCATAGCAGTCGTAAGTGTCCTGGATTGAAAGTGGTACAACCGGTTGCGGGAATGGAACCGGGACTGAAGTCCACGTCTGTGGGGCATTCTGGACATTGTCAACAGGCATGTACCTGTCGGAATAGAACATATCCATATATGAGCCACACGGCGGAAGCTGTTTGTTGTTCTGGGTTCCGAGATCAGCAAAAGCGTAGATTGTTATTGGGTCATACTTGCCGTTTACATACAGCGAACCCCTGTAGGGTGTCATCTCAAAAGTAAGCTCAGGTTTGTCAAATGTTATGATTCCGGTCTGCTCAAATGGAACCTTGGAATCATGAAGAAGATCTCTTATTGTTACAAATATCCTGTCACCCTTTTTGAGAATTATGCCTGTTGTGACCTTTATCTTTGAAGTCTGTTCGACTCTTAGTGGCTTGTCTGATGAGACATTAAGCTCCATCTTGCCAGGGAGCACTGGAATGTCAATTCCACCCTTGAAGCCACATTTTCCTACGCTTAGGCCATGAATTTGATACGTATGAACCCAGACGTCCCATTCATCAACCATGTCGCCGCAAAGGTATGAGTAGAATCCCATTGAAAGAGGACTCATTCTGATGTCGCCGTAGTCGATAATGTTGTTGTTGTTTAAATCATTGTAGATTGTTTCGCCTGGATCTAGTTCACCGTTTGGTTGGTTTGAGCCCTGATTCTGATCATAGAAGCAGAGTGTTGCCGGGAGATCCATAAGATTTTGGCCAACATCGAGGTCACCCTGGGCGACTGTTGATCCTGCCGGATACGTCATCTTTGTGTTACCCCTGACGGATTCGACAGCAAACAGTCTCAAGTCTGTGACTTCTACGAAGTTGTTGGATGTGCTTCCTTTTTTGTAGATTGCACGGTTGCAGCCATACTGCCCGGAAGCGTCAAGAGTGGTTTTGTAGATGCTGGTGAATCTTACAAGACCTTCCCCACCCCAGACAGGAGGAACGTTTCTGTAGGCATCGGCGCAGTCAAGATCGCCTATCGCACCGAGGAAAGACTCTGACTGGGAAAGCGACTTGTAATCTTCAGTGAGGTTTGCTGGATACGTGTCGCAGCCAGGATCCATGAGGTTGTCGATGCCATCATCGTTGAAAATAGAGATGCCATAGTACGCTCTCTGGTCTGAATGGACGCCCAGGAAAGTTGAGATTGAGAGTGCAAAGTCAGTTGCTGTGTCTTCCAGTGAAGTGTCTTTGTTGATGCTTTGGGAGCCAGCAAGCGGTTTTCCTTTTGGATCATAAATGGATGTTGCTGATTTCGAAGGATTTGAACCCATCCAGATGTCTGACTCAACCATGATGTCGTAAATTGGTGCCTTTGGCCCCGACCTTAGATTTTCGACCACCATAAGCAGGTCGCCAGGCATCATTCCACCAAGCGAACATACTCCTGCTCCGTTGACGTTTTCGAACTTCTTTGCGTTAGTGTTTATGTCCGTGAGGGCGATGTCATTTTGTGCGACGGCTCCGGTGTTGTCACCTTTTCTGTAGATGAACTCGCCTGGGTCAAATCTTCCGTTTAAAGAAACGTTTTCCGGGTGAAGTTCGGTATCGGCTGCAAATGTTCCACTATAATTAAATTGAACGAGTGGCTTTCCAACGTCGAGGTCATCGCCTGGATCTACAATTCCTATCGTTCCAACATCTACAACAGTTGAGCCTGCAAGATAAGTTCTTGGTCTACCTGAGGAATCGTTGATGACCACATCGGTCAACCTTGTGTCACCACCAGCGACTATTGGCAAAACAGTTAAATTTGCTGTTCTTCTGTAAATCCATTCGCCTGGCGTATAGCGGGTATCTGCATTGATGTTCTCAGAATGCCATTCTTCTCCCTGTTCAAAGCTTGCATCGAAATCGTTCACGAACGGAACAAGTGGCAAACCGAGATCCCATCTCGTAAATGGTTGATATGAAACCGGCCTTGGTTTGAGAGTGGTTCCAATCGACGAAATGAGCGGAAAATCGGTGCTGGGGCTTCTGTCCTGGAGAAGAGGGAAATCTGGCATGTCACACCAGCCAAGCTGGAACAGTCTTGTCTCAATAGGCGGTTTTTTGTTGAATGGGTCTGGGATGAAGCCTTCCCACATTTCACGGTCAATTCTCAAATACACTGATTGATCAGGTTTGTAGGATGGCTGAGGCGAACCGTCCTGTTTGGTCGGGAGAATGAAGTACGGTCCCTGGGTGTTGTTGAACGAGACCGGGTCAACGTAGCAATTGTGGTTGTCCCTTACGTTATCCCATCCAACCGAAAGGTCGGGATCATTCATATAGTTGGGGTCACGGGGGTCAGAGTAGCCGTAATGCCTGCAATCGTTGAAGCTTCCGTCGGGATCGAACCAGAGTTGGCCTGCAGAATCGATAACGGCATACATTTTGCCAGTAACTTTTTTTGTGTTGTCGAGATCGCGGTCGGTATAGAAAATGCACCAGTAAACAGGCTTTGTTGAGTTTGCTTCCGAAGCCCTTACGTTGTAACCGCCGGAAACGGCTAGCTGAGCATCGGGCATCCTGAAAACACCACGTCCCCATGTGACTTTGCTATTAGTATCGAAAGAATATTCGGGTGAACTTATTAGAGTGCTTCCGCTCCACGTCATTGCGACAGGTGCAAATCGTATGGCGGCAAATACTGCTGTCTCGTTATTTGTTCGAGCCTGAGACGGAGTAATGTAACCTATCTGGGCAGTTAGTATTACAGCAAGTAGTACGCTGTAACCTTTTTTTTTCAAATTCGTCATAAATCTAGTGGTATAGGTAATCATGAACCCATTTTATCCTTCAAGGTTAAGGTGTCAAGTCTTTTGCAGGGTAGTCTTGTTGTTTTCACGATATTTTATATCATGAGAACAAATGAAAAGAACATTTTTGGTAATCGTATCTATATTTTTGTTAGCCGTTCCTGGCCTGAAATCAAAGGTGCAGGCCCAAGCAAATCCTGGCTACCTCATCATTTCAGCTACAGGAAGCGCGAACCTTGACGTTTTGATCAAATACCGAAAATCACAAGGGTTGGACGTAATCGTCAAGGACGCGTCTGAATTTAAGGATTCAACCGACAAAGTCTCATCAGAGCTGATCTTGAAATATCTGAAACAAAACGTGACCAAGCTAAATGTTAAATACCTGCTTCTGGTCGGTTATGCCTATGAACTTCCGATGGTTACATGCCATCCTGAAGGAAACATCGGTGGCGACCAGTATCTTGTGGCAACGCCAACCGACTATCCATACTCAACGCCAAACGCGGTTTGGGACAAAGACAACGACGGAAGGCTTGGTGAGTGGCCTGATGATGGCATAGCCTCGTTCAAACCTGAGATTTCGGTTGGAAGGCTGCCGTTTTCTGACCCCAAAAAGCTCGTTACCGCATGCCGTTCGATCGTCGAGTTTGACCAGCTGTCTGACGCCCAGAAGGCGAAAATCCTTTTTGGCGGTGCAATGCTTGGGTACAAAGGCGAGTTGTGGGAAGGCAAACCAATGGAGCGAACCGATGGCGGCTATTACTGTGAAACCGTCTGGAACGACGCATTTGCCGGCAAAGGTTTTTCAAGATATAGAATGTATGAGAAGGAAGGATTCCTGCCATCGCCATATATTTGCGAAGAAGGCCTTAACAGCTCAACATTTTTGGACAAGCTTCCAGACCGGTATGGACTTGTGCTCTGGACGGGTCATGGCAGTTCCGAATCCGTTGTAAGGACTGTCTGGTACAGCAACGGAACAAAAACTGTTCCTGAAAAAGGCGAAACCAACCAGCCAAAATTGATAACGACCGGCAATGTCTCTTCGACGACAGTGCGTTGGGGAATCGTCGTTGCCGCGTCTTGCTCAACTTCCGATCCATCCAACACAGGAAACCTTGGCGCCACATTCCTAAGCTCTGGAGCGGCAGGTTATGTCGGTT
Organism: uncultured Caldisericales bacterium; assembly: GCA_964472265.1. Lineage (GTDB taxonomy): Bacteria > Caldisericota > Caldisericia > JAAYUI01 > JAAYUI01 > JAGNLA01. The sequence goes on from CAYYJO010000001.1 coordinate 54,811, forward strand.
CTTCAAGGGTTTCATGGTCACCTTCTTACTGGAGGAGGCCAGAAGATGGCGGAATGGACACAATACTTTACTCTTTCTGCAAGAACCTCTCAATACCAGGAATGGATCAGGGAATGGCTCTTGCCCTTGCAAAACAGGAGTATGGCGAGTATTTCTACGGAGACACGGAAGACCCTGCCGGTGGTTCACAGATGAATATTTTCAACTACAACCTCTTCGGTGACCCAGCAGTAAAACTTGTGTCTGGGGATGAATCGCCAAAACTCTGGGTGGAGGAACCGTCCCTGACAACAACGCCTGACACCGAGGCATCATGGAATGGAACTATTTCTGGCAACTTTAATGACACGGTCAGTCTTCAGGTTCTACCCTCGCAAAGGGACATGACCTGGGCTTTGCCAGAGATTGCCGTCGACGGAAAAACATGGACAGTCAAGGCAAAGATCAATGCCGATGTGGAGCCTGGCAAACGAACATGGTTTATAAGAGAGGTCACGCCGGCTGGAAATTCCATGGTCCCATTGATTCTCAACGTTGCCAGTACGCCTGAAGCAACCATAGAAACAAAGACAATCCCATGCAAAGTTGGCAAGAAAATGCCGTTTGAAATGCAGTTTTCGATAGGCACCGACCTCAAGATTTACGAATTTATATTAAAGTACGATCCATTCGAGGTTTCTTTGACCGGCGTAACTCATCTGAAAAAAGTATTTTCAAAAATGGAGATTATTGACAACCACTTTGGAATGGCTTTCATTCGTGCCGAAGGCGTGTTCAGTGGCGATCTGATAAAAGTCGCTTTCAAGGCAAAAAACGAATTTACCGGAAAGCCTGTTTTCATCTCATCAATCAGGGCGCAGGTTGGTTCGTCATTTCTTTTGATGTACCCACAATATGCCCCGATCATTTACGACGAAAAGACTCAATGGCGCCTTCAGGCTGACTTCAATAATTCAGGAACGGTCGACAACACAGACCTTGGCATGTTGCTTCAATATCTTGGCAAGAAAGCTATAGGAGCTGCAAAAGTTTTCGACCTGAACAATGATGGGATCATAAGCATCCTCGACGTTTTTGAAGTCAAAATCAGATTCTCAAAAGACTGCTGATTCTCCCAAAAAATAATAAAGCCCCGATGTAAAATCGGGGCTTTTGTTTTGATGGCTCAATCAGTGCAGGAAGTGTCGCTGGCCGGTCAAAACGATTGCAACACCGAGTTCATCGGCTTTTGCTATTACCTCTGAATCCCTGATCGACCCGCCTGGTTCAACGATGGCTTTCACTCCGTACTTTTTTGCAAGCTCGACGGTGTCGGGGAAAGGTATGTATCCGTCAGAAGCCAGGTAACAGCCAAATGATTTTTCGCCTGCCTGTTCGAGAGCGATCTTTGCAGAACCAACTCTGTTTGGCTGACCAGCTCCAACGCCAACCGTAACCATTCCTTTTGTGGCAACGATTGCGTTGCTCTTGACATGTTTTGCAACCATCATGGCAAAAGTCAGCTCCCTGAGGTCATTTTCAGAAACCGGCGTTTTCCCCGCAACCTTCAGCTCCGAATAAACGCTCGTATCCATCTGCTGGACAAGCGTTCCAAACAGTGTTGACCTCATTGCGTATTTGGGTTTCATGGTGTTGCTGCAGGCGATTGCAATTGTGTTCTTCTTTTTTGAAATCACTTCAAGTGCGCCTGGGAGATATTCGGGAGCGATGATAATATCAGTCATTACTTTCATTATTTCAGTGGCGGTCGCCTCATCGCATGGCCTGTTTATGGCAATGATTCCACCAAACCTCGAGACTGGATCGCATTCTGTGGCCATCTTGTAAGCATCGAGGACGTTTTGGGCGAGAGCGACTCCGCATGGCGTCAGGTGCTTGATCACAACGCTTGCTGGCTGGTCAAACTCAAGAATCGTGGAAATTGCAGCGTCGATATC
>CAYYJO010000001.1:56757-97691 GCA_964472265.1 uncultured Caldisericales bacterium
CGTCGATGTCGAGGATGTTGTTGTAGGAAATTTCCTTGCCATGAAGCTGTCTTATTGGCCATTCGCCATTGCCAAGGCTGTAGAGACCAGCTTTCTGGTGTGGATTTTCGCCGTATCTCAGGCGCATTGTCAGAGTTGGAGAAATCTGTCTTGCAAATCCAAGCTCATCCTGGGCTTCATCCGAGCCGAAGTAGCATGAAATTGCCCTGTCATAATCACAGGTTTTTTTGAATGCCGTGATTGCAAGATTTTTTTTGTACTCGGGGTCGAATCTGCCTGACTGAATCCTGTCAATGAATTCAGGATACTGGCATGGATTGCTCAGGATGACAACATGCTGGTGATTCTTTGCTGCCGCCCTTATCATTGCAACACCGCCGATGTCAATCTCTTCTATCGCTTGCTCAACCGTGCATTCCGGTTTTGCCGTGGTGTCCTCAAACGGATAGAGATTGCAGACAACAATGTCGATGAGCGGGAAGCTCATGGTTCTCATCTGATCCATGTGGTTTGGGTTGTTTCTGTTTGCGAGGATTCCGGCATAGATTTTGGGATGAAGGGTTTTAACTCTTCCGCCAAGGATTTCCGGGCTTCCGGTAAACGTTCCGACTTCGGTGACATCAAAACCTTTTTCACGCAGCAGTTTTGCGGTTCCGCCTGTCGAAAGCAGCTTGTAACCTCTCTCGATGAGAACCCTTGCCAATGGCTCGAGCCCTAATTTGTCGCTGACTGAAATGAGTGCATAACTCACAATATTTCCACCTTTCTGCCTGAAACCCTGAAGCGTCGGTCAAGCACAATTTTTGTTGCCTGCCAGAGCATTTCATGTTCAAGCACATGAGTTTTTTGCTCAAGTGATTCAAGAGTGTCAGAATCATCAATAATTATCGGTTTTTGCATGATTATTTCGCCATCATCGCAACCATTGGAAACAAAGATAACACTGACTCCAGTAATCTTGACGCCATAATCAAAAGCCTGTTTTATGCCATCGACCCCCGGAAACGAGGGAAGAAGAGCCGGATGAATGTTAATCAGCCTGTACCTGTAGTGCTCGACAAAATTCGGCGGGACAAGAAGCATGTAGCCAGCCAGAACCACAACTTCACAACCGGCGTTGTCAATGGCTTCGATCAAAGCCTGTGCATGATCCCGTCTATCTTTGTAGTCCCTTAGTCTCAGCACTTTGCATGGTATTCCTGAATCCTTGCAATAGTCCAGAGCAGGGGCATCGGTTTTGTTGCTGATTACGAGACTGAGTTGCGCATCAAGCCTGCCATCCTGAGTCGCCTTGTGAAGGGCGATCATGTTTGTGCCACGGCCCGAAACAAGTACTGCAATTTTCTTCATTCCAGTCTGAATGACGGGGTTCCTTTCCCCTCAACCTTTCCAATGATGATTGCATCTTCAAAAATTGTCCTGATTTTTTCGAACTCGGATTGTTTTGCAAACAGAGCCATGCCAATGCCCATGTTGAGAGTTCTGAAGGACTCATACTCGTCAAGCTTTGCCTCAGAAAGGACAAGGTCGATTATCGGAACCTTTGGGATAGTCGACTTCTTCAAAACGGCAGTGCCAAAAGGCATGACCCTTGGAAGGTTGTCCGCAAGGCCACCACCGGTGATGTGTGAAATTGCGTGAATTTTGGCAATCTTCAGGAGTTCGACCAGCTTTTTGCAGTAGATTATTGTCGGCTCAAGGAGTGCAAGACCGAGATTGTCGATGTCGCCTATTTTCTGGTTCAGTTTGTATTTTGGGAACAGGACTTTTCTGGCAAGGGAATAGCCATTTGAATGGAGGCCGGATGAAGGAAGACCTATAATTGTATCGCCCTCTTCAATCTTTGAACCATCTATGATGTCATCCTTTTCAACCACGCCAACAGTGAATCCGGCAAGGTCATACTCGTTTGGCTTGTAAAGGTCGCCCATCTGTGCAGTTTCGCCACCGACGAGAGCGCATCCGGCCATCTTGCAACCGGTTGCAACACCTTCGACAATTTGGGCTGAAATGTCCATGTCCAGCTTGTTTACAGCCAGATAATCGAGAAAGAATATTGGCTTTGCGCCACTGCAAACGATGTCGTCGACGTTCATGGCTACTGCATCGATTCCTACGGTATCATGCTTGCCAATCTCCATGGCGATTTTCACCTTGGTTCCAACACCGTCTGTTCCTGAGACAAGCACTGGTTTTTTGTAGCCTTCAGGCATCTCGAACAATCCGCCGAAGAATCCTATCGAGCCGATGACGCCGGGGGTTTTGGTGCTGTCAACGCTTGCCCTGATGCGCTCGATAAACTGGTCGCCTCTGGTGATGCTCACACCTGACTGTTCGTATTTGTCGTTCATGACACCTCACATTGTTTGATAAGCTGAAACTGTTTGCGATACGCTGATATTTTAACAAAAACTCGCCCAAACAAAAAGCCCTCCTTTTTGGAGGGCTTCAAAGTCATTGGGACATTCGTTTTCTCAAGGTATTTTGGTACAAATCCTTGAGTTCGGCCATCTGGATGTCGAAGGAGCCTGAAACTGAGAGTGAAGGGCCACCAACGACGCCTATGATTTTGATTGGAACCTGAAGCATGTTTGCAAGTTCAGTCACCTTCTGCACCTTTGCCGGATTGACCGTTACAAGCGCTCTGGCTGTAGATTCCGAGAAGAGCTGCTCCGTAAGGCTGATGCCGGTTTTCAGGGTGATGGTTGCGCCAAGGTCTGACTCACAGGTGCACTCGATGAGAGCCTGTGCTAGTCCACCATCTGATAGGTCAGTTGCTGACTGGATGACGTTTTCTTCAGAAAGTCTGAGGAGCAAATCCTGCAAGGCTTTTTCTTCAGCGTAACGAACCTGCGGTATAACGCCGAATGTTTCGCCGGTGAGCATGTGGTAAAGTGAGGAACCGCCAAGTTCAGGATGGGTGTTGCCAAGGATGATGATGATGTCTCCAGTGGCTTGAAACTCCGGAAGATTGATTTTTCCAAGTTTGCCAAGTCCAACCATAACAACAACCGGGTTCGGCTTGATCGGGAGCCCAGGGCTTTCGTTGTAGAAGCTTACGTTTCCGGAGATTACCGGAATGTTGAATTCTCTCAATGCCTCAGACATGCCTTCTACCGATTGATCAAATTCATAGTAAATTTCAGGTTTTGTTGGGTCGGCAAAGTTCAGGCAGTCGGAGATGGCAAGCGGTTTTGCGCCTGTTGCAGCAAGGTTTCTCACTGCCTCACAGATGATCTGTGCTCCGCCATGTTTTGGAGAAAGCCAGACCCATCTTGGCTTTGAATCGGATTTGACAACAATAACCTTGTCTGTACCTTTGACTCTTCCGGCTCCTGAGCCTAAATATGGCGGAATGACGGTGTTTGTGAGAAGTGTTGTGTCGTACTGGTGGATGATCCACTCTTTGGAACAACCGTTCCAGGATGAAGCCATCTTTTTCACCAGGTTTGCGTGATCCCAGCTTGGCATCTGGAAACCTGACGGTTCCCTGCGCCTTGACTCAAGATCGGGCATTTGCTTTGGCATGTCATATGCCGGAGCACCTTGTGTGAGGTGAACAACCGGAATGACTGCAACGGTCTGTCCTTTTTCGATGATGGTGACGTTTCCGTCTTCAGTTACTTCACCAATGACGGCAGATTCGAGATCCCATTTTGAAAGGATTGAGTGGATGTTGTCAACCTTGTCCGGCTTGACAACAACAAGCATCCTCTCCTGCGATTCAGAGAGCATCATCTCGTAGGCAGTCATGTTTTCGGCACGTTTCGGAACCGCATCGACATTGAGCACGATTCCGCGCCCACTGCGACCAGCCATTTCAACTGACGAAGAGGTGAGGCCGGCAGCGCCCAAATCCTGAACGCCCTGAATGAGTTTTTTCTGGATCAGTTCCAGAGTTGCCTCAATGAGAAGCTTTTCAAGGAATGGGTCACCAACCTGGACGGCCGAGCGTTTTTCTTCCGACTGCTCGCTTAAAACGTCAGAAGCAAACGTTGCACCGTGAATACCGTCACGTCCGGTTCGTGCGCCGATGATCATGACAATGTCGCCCGCATCAGAAGCTCTTGCGTAGGCTATCTCGTCGTGTTTTGCGATGCCAAGGCAGAAGACGTTCACAAGCGGATTTATTGCGTACGATTTGTCAAACTGTAGCTCACCGCCAAAGTTTGGCACACCCACGCAGTTTCCGTAACCTGAAATGCCAGCAACTACGCCTTCGAGCAAACCTCTTGAATGGGCATCGTCTGGATCGCCGAAGAACAGTGGGTCAAGTGTCATTATCGGTCTTGCACCCATGGTGAAAACATCGCGGATGATACCGCCAACACCGGTTGCAGCTCCCTGGTATGGTTCGATTGCTGAAGGGTGATTGTGGCTCTCGACCTTGAAAATGAGAGCCAGGTTGTCGCCAATATCTACAACACCTGCGTTTTCACCAGGGCCTTGGATGACTGCAGGGCCGGTTGTCGGGAACTTCTTTAGAACTTTTCTGGAGGATTTGTAGGAACAGTGCTCGGACCACATGACAGAGAAGATGGCCAGTTCAAGATAGTTTGGAGTTCTGCCCATCCTTTGGATGATGTCTTCAAACTCATTTGTTGAAAGACCGAATTCGTGTGCGTCCTTTAATGTCCCTTCTCTCATTTATTTACCTTCCACCAGTCTCTTTGTGTCTCTTGCGATTACAAGCTCTTCATTGGTCGGGATCACATAAACCCTGACTTTTGAATCAGCTGCAGCGATGTCAGTTGGTTCCTTGCAGCGACCGTGGTTTATCTCCATGTTCAGCTTTATGCCAAGGAATTCCAAGTCCTTGAGGGTGTGAAGTCTTGTCGTTTCAGAGTTTTCGCCGATACCTGCAGTGAAGACGATTGCGTCAACTCCACCCATTACGGCAGCGTAAGAGCCGATGTACTTCTTCAGTCTTCTGCAGAACATGTTGAAAGCCAGCGTTGCCTTTTCATCGCCCTTTGCCATGTGGTCTTCAACATCCCTTGAGTCGTTGAAGCCGCAGATTCCGAGAAGGCCGGACTGCTTGTTGAGAGCCTTGTCAACAGCCTTGATATCCATCTTGAGGGTATCCATGAAGTAGATCGGGAGCTGGGGATCGAGATCACCGCAACGGGTTCCCATAACAAGCCCTTCAAGCGGCGTCATGCCCATCGAGGTATCAACTGACTTGCCGTTCTTGATGGCGGCAATTGAGCAGCCGTTTCCAAGGTGGCAAGTGATAATCTTGCACTGATCATAGGGTTTGCCAAGCATTTCGGCAGCCTTGTGGGAAACGTAGAGGTGTGAGGTGCCATGGAAACCATAGCGCCTGATCCTGTACTTTTCATAGAATTCGTATGGGATTGCATAGAGGAATGCTTCTTTTTCCATCGTTTGATGGAATGCCGTGTCAAAAACACCGCACTGCTTGACATTTGGAAGAATTCTTCTGAAAGCTTCAATTCCGGCGAGGTTTGGAGGATTGTGTAGCGGTGCAAGCGGAATGCATTCTGTCATTTTGTCGACAACTTCCTGTGTGATGATCTGTGAACCGGAGAATGTTTCGGCACCATGAACAACCCTGTGTCCGACAGCTCCGATTTCATGGACATCAGCGAGCACTCCCTTTGTTGGATCGGTGATGTTTTCAAGGATCAGCTTGATGCCGGTGTCATAATCCGGAATCGGGAGTGTTTTCTGGAACTTCTGGTCGCCCTTCTTGTGGTTGACGATGCCGTCATGGGTGCCGACGCGTTCAAGAAGACCTGAGCAAAGCTCGGTTTCTGATTCCATGTCGTAGAGCTTGTACTTGATGGATGATGAACCGCAATTGATGACGAGAACTTTCAATGCAACCTCCTGGTTTTTCGATTGTCGTAAAGTATAGATTTGGGTTGGATTATATTCAAGTCAGCGATCTTTTGTTTTTCCAAACCAGATCGGGGGCGACTCTGCCCATCACCTGGGCAAACGCAAAAAGGACTCCGCCAAGAACCAGGTCTTTGGCAAGATACGGGAGCATCGTGAGAGTGGCTGCGGTTATCGCCAGGGGTTTTGAGGAATTGAGTATCATCCAGTAATAAGGTATGCCGATGACATAGCAGGAAAGGATTGCTAGCGTGATTGCAAGAATCCTTTTCGGCCAGGAATCTGACCACAGGGCTCCGGTGATGAAGGCAGCAAGAATAAAACCCATGATAAAGCCAAAGGTTGGCTGGAAGATATATGAAAGACCACCACCACTAGTGAAAACCGGTACACCCACCAAACCCAGGATAAGATAGACACCCATTGCCATGGCGCCATACACAGAGCCAAGAAAAATGCCAGAAGCTACAGCGACAAAAAGTTGAAAAGTAATTGCCGGTAGCGGTGGAATTGGTATCCTGATCCACGCACTTATTATCATGAGTGCCGTAAAAATCGACATCATTACCAGTATCTTTACGTTCTTTGTCATAGTCCTAGCACCTTTGCAAAGATTGGGTTTGAAACGTAAATCTTCAACGGATGTATTCTGTACTTTTCCCCGTCGAATTCAAGATCCCCCGTTTTAGCCATGTTATCGAACAATTGCTTTAATGACTGAAATCTCTCATTGTATTCAATGCCTTCCTTAAGCAATCTGAGTCTGAGCATCGCCTCTTCCCTGAGTTTTGAAGGCTGATCGAGGCACTCCTCGAACAGAACCTGTCCCGTCGGGTTTCCAAGATATTTTTTCAGATCAGGTTTGTTTTTGAATCTGACTCCTTCAAGGTGTGATGAGGCGTTTGGGCCAAGCCCAAGATAATCTTCACAATGCCAATAAATTTTGTTGTGAAGGCATTCATGTCCAGATTTTGCAAAATTGGAGATTTCATAATGGATAAAGCCTGCCCCTTCAAGCATCGACTTTGCGTTGTAGAAAAGCTCGGTTTGGGCATCGTCATCAGGAATCGTTGGTGGCGGATTCATGCCCATCGGAGTGTCGTCCTCAAGCTGGAGACCGTAAGCTGAAATGTGGTTAAGGCCAAGATTTATCAATATTCTCAAAGTCTCTGACAATGATCCCCAGTTTTGTCCAGGAAGACCAATAATCACATCTGCAGAGACAGACTTGAAACAAGTTTCTAGAGCGTTTTCCAGGCACTCAAGAGCTGTTCTCCTGTCATGAATCCTTCCGCAAGCTTTGAGTTCTTCATCGTTTAAAGATTGGACTCCGATTGAAATTCTGTTTATTCCAGCATTTTTAAGGGAGAGCAAAAATTTTTTGTCTGCCGATTCAGGGTTCACCTCAACCGTCGACTCAATTGGGTTCAAGCTGAAAATGCTTTTCAAACCTTCATACAGCCTTGAAAAGTTATCTAATCCAAGCAAACTCGGTGTACCACCACCAAAAAATACTGTATCGAATCGCAAGTGCTCGTGTTTTTCAGCTTCTGTCAGTACTGCGTCGATATAATCCCCAATCAGATTTTCACTGTTGGGAAGCGAATAAAAGTCACAGTACAGGCACTTTCTTTTGCAAAAAGGGATATGAACGTAAAGACCGGTCAATCTTCCTCGATGTCGTCCACGCCCATTATCTTAAGGAAAGCATCCTGAGGAATTTCAACAGCGCCGATCATTTTCATGCGCTTTTTGCCCTCCTTCTGCTTCTCGAGCAGTTTTTTCTTTCTGGTCACGTCACCGCCGTAGCATTTTGCCAGAACGTCTTTCCTGAATGCGGCGATATCCTCTCTGGCTATGATCTTGCCATTGATTGAGGCTTGGAGCGGAATCTTGAAGTTCTGTCTTGGAATGACCTTTCTGAGTCTGTAAATCAGGTCGCGACCCTTTGGAACTGCAGTGTCCTCGTGAGATATGAACGAGAGCGCGTCCACCGCTTCACCGTTGACCAGCACGTCAACTTTTGTGAGGTTACCTCGCTTGTAGCCGATGAGTTCGTAGTCCATGCTGGCATAGCCTCGGCTGTAGGTTTTGAGCTTGTCGTAGAAGTCTGTGATGATTTCTCCAAGCGGAAACTCGTAATAAAGCACTGTCCTTCGTTGGTCTGGATACTCCATCGAAAGGAGCACGCCCCGTTTTGCCTTTGCCAAGTCCATGATCGGCCCGATGTGCTCGTTTGGCACGATTATTTCGGTTTTGACGTAAGGCTCTTCGATGTGGTCAATCTCGTTTGGCGAAGGGAACTGGGATGGGTTCTCGATGAGTTCAACTGCGCCTTTTGTTGTAACGACCTTATATGAAACCGATGGCAGAGTGGCGACAATGTCCTGTTCCCATTCACGCCTTAACCGCTCGATTGTGATCTCCATGTGAAGCATCCCAAGGAAGCCGACACGGAAACCTTGTCCCAAGGCTGCAGAACTCTCTTTTTCATAGGAAATCGAGGAGTCGTTGAGTTTGAATTTTTCGAGAACGTCCCTCAGTTTCTCGTAATCGACGGAATTGATCGGGTAGAATCCGCAGAAAACCATTGACAGGGCACGCTTGAAGCCCGGAATGGCTTCTGTTCCGGGGTGTTCAGGAGAAACTATGGTGTCACCGACCTGAACATCGGCGACGTCCCTGATGATGGCTGAAACATAGCCGACATCGCCATCATGCAGTTCTTCACATTTCTGAAGCCTGAGGCTGAAATAACCAACCTCTTCAACCTGGAAGACTTTGCCGGTCGACTTGATCTGAATCTTGTCACCGGGTTTGATTGAACCTGAAAACACCCTCAAGTGTGGGATGACGCCTTTGTAATAATCATAGTGTGAGTCAAAAATCAAGCATTGAAGGGGGTCGTCGTCGTTGTGTTCTGGAGGCGGGATTCGGTGGACGATGGCCTCAAGGAGCTCGTGAACGCCTGTTCCGTCCTTGGCTGAAACCAGCAGCATGTCATCGCTGGAAATGCCGATCATTTCTTCAAGCTGAAGCTTGCAGTCGTCAATTCTTGAGTTTGGAAGGTCGATCTTGTTGACGACCGGAATGATAGTCAAATTTGCATCGATAGCCAGGAATGCGTTAGCAATCGTTTGCGCCTCAACACCCTGTGTGGCATCGATTAGCAAAACAGCGCCCTCGCAGGCTTTCAACGATCTCGAAACTTCGTAGTTGAAATCAACGTGACCCGGAGTGTCGATGAGGTTGAGGATGTATTCATTTCCATCATCAGCCCTGTACGGAATCCTGACAGGCGACGCCTTGATGGTGATTCCACGCTCTTTTTCAAGATCCATCGAGTCGAGTATCTGCTCGTTTCCCTTCGTGTGGACAACATCGTTCATCTCAAGGATACGGTCAGCAAGCGTAGACTTTCCGTGGTCTATGTGGGCTATGATGCAAAAATTTCTGATATTCTTCACAAATTGCAATTTTACCTCAAACCGGTTTTCAATCAACAAATTTGGATTTATCCGGCATCCTTGTGGTGGGTCTGCGAAAGAATCGCCTTTTTCACATATTCTTTTTGCAAATACTTGACAACAGGGATAACTATTAATATACACTGCGCTTGACTATGACAAAGAAACTGATTTTGACCGAAAAGCCGTCAGTGGCGGCAGACATCGCTGAAGCACTCGGCGGTTTTACCAAGACGAAAGAGCATTATGAGAGTGACTCGACATACATCACCTGGGCAGTCGGCCACCTCGTTACGCTTGCCGAACCGGAAGATTACGACAAAGCCTACAAGTATTGGACTTTGCAATCACTACCGATAATCCCGTCAAAATTCGACCTCAAACCAATTGAAAAAACTGAGAGCAGACTGAAACACATCAAGGAACTCCTCGCAAAGAAAGGTGTTGACCAAATCATCAACGCGTGCGACGCCGGACGAGAAGGAGAGCTTATCTTCAGATATATCACCGATTTCCTCGAGGCTGGAGATATTCCGGCACAAAGACTTTGGCTTCAGTCAATGACAAGAAAAGCCATTGCTGAAGGCTTTAAACGTCTTCGCCCGGGCACTGAGCTTGAGAATCTGGCTCAAGCCGCCAGATGCAGGTCTCAGGCTGACTGGCTCATAGGAATCAATTCGACGAGAGCGTTCACAAGGCGCATGGGCACACTGCTCTCAATCGGACGTGTGCAGACGCCAACGCTTTCAATTCTTGTGGAGCGAGAAAAGATCATCACGTCATTTGTGCCGGTCACCTACTTTGAGGTTTTCGCAACATTCAAGGCAAGCTCTGGCAAGTACGACGGAAAGTGGTTCATCGAAACCCCCAGAAACGGCAAAGCCTCGCTTCTCGACTCAAAGGAACTCAAAGCTTTCGGTGATTCAATGGGAATTGTTTCCCAGTCGGCCGTAAAGTTTGAGAAAGAGATCAAAAAAGGCGACAGGCTCGAAAAGCTAACCGATCGTGATGCCGCCCAGATGATCATTGACGCTGTCGACGGAAAAGAAGGCAAAATAACACAGGAAGAGATCAAGCTCACAAAAGAATCTCCCGGACTCCTCTTTGATCTTAACGAACTCCAGAGACAGGCCAACAAGCGTTTTGGTTTCTCTGCTTCAACGACGCTCAACATCGCCCAGGCTCTCTACGAAGAAAAGAAGCTGATCACCTATCCGAGATCGGACAGCAAGTATCTGCCAGATGATTACACAACCGTGGTTCCATCTATTTTCAGGGAGCTTTCGAATTCCGAGTACAAAAACGCAGTCAGGCCACTGCTTCAGAAGACCATAGAGCATAAGAAGAGAATCTTTGACACTTCAAAGGTCTCCGACCACTTTGCAATTATACCAACCGAAAAATCACCGGATGGTGTCGAGCTCACGCCAGCACAGGCAAAAGTTTACGATCTCATCGTCAAGCGTTTCCTTGCAGCATTCTATCCCGACGCAATCTGGGAAGAAACGCACAGGGTCACAACGGTTGAAGGCTACACGTTCAGAACCGATTCCAAATCGCTCAAGGAACTTGGTTTTTACGAGGTTTATGGACGTGAAGTCGAAGACGATGCCAAACTGCCGATGGTCAAGGAAGGCGAAACAGTAAAGACAATTGACACCGACATATCGGAAAAGCAGACCCAGCCACCACCGAGATACAACGACGCTACCTTGCTTTCGGCAATGGAAGGCGCAGGAAAGTTGATCGATGACGAAGAACTCCGCGAGGCCATGAAACAAAAAGGCCTTGGAACGCCTGCCACAAGGGCATCGATCATCGAAAGGCTCATCGACGTTGGTTACGTTGACAGGGTTCAGAGGGAACTGATACCAACCGGAAAAGGCATAGCCCTTTATGACACGCTCATCAACTTCCCGCTCCCTGAGCTTTGTTCACCTGAAATGACCGGTGAATGGGAATACAAGCTGACAAGAATTGAGCAGGGAAATCTTGCATCAGACACATTCATGACCTCAATTGAAGACTTTACAAAGGAACTCGTCAACAAAGTGAAGACTGGCAATGCTTCCGGTGATTTCAGCACAGAAAACGCTGAGGTCATAGGCAAATGCCCGTTGTGTGGCGGAGACGTTATCGAAAATTTCAAAGCTTTCTCCTGTGAACACTACAAACCGAAAAAAACATCCAAAAAGAAAACCGAAGATGAAACCGGCTGCACATTCGCAATCTGGAAAACAATTGCCGGAAAGTTCATCACAAAAGAGATCGCCATCGAGCTGCTTGAAAACAAAAAGTCAGGCCCGCACAGGGGTTTCAGGAGCAGATACGGAAAACCTTTCGGTGCCACTCTCAACCTGGAATCGGACGGATCAATAAAATTTGAGTTCGAAAACACAAAAGGCGCCAAGGAAGAAGACACGGAATCAGCTCCACAGGCTGATCCTGTGCCAGTTGCCAAATGTCCGGTTTGTGACGGAACGGTCATGGATATCGGCTCAAACTACAGATGCACCAATTACAAAAAGACTTGCAATTTGAACATCGGTAAGGTAATTTTAGGTAAGGAAATCACGCCTGATCTTCTGTCGCAACTGCTCGAGGACAAAAAAACCGAGAAGATAACCGGTTTCATCAGCAGGAAAGGTAGACCCTTCTCTGCTTTCCTCGTAATGGACGACAAGGGCAAAGTGGGGTTCGAGTTTGAAAACAACGGTGAAAAAGGCGCAAGGAAGACTTCAAGGCCTGCTGCAAAGACTGCCAGGAGGAGCAAGAAAAGCTCTTAATGTTTTCTGGGCATTGTTTAGAATCGGCTTTCTAGCCGGTTTGCTCGGAGTCACCGTTATTCTGATACTCGTCTACCGAATCTCCATCGAGGTGGAGAGTGAACTTCCGGCATACCTTGCCAAGCAGCAGGTTCCACCGGTTGCATCGGAAATCCTCGACAGGGACGGTCAGCTCATCGGTTCTGTCTACTTCAATGAAAGATATTATGTTCCAATCAAAGACATCTCGCAGGAGATGAGGAATTCGCTCGTTGCATCCGAAGATGAGAGATTCTACATACACAGGGGTTTCGACATCAGGGGCATCGTCCGTGCATTTGTGACTAACCTATTTGCTCGCGGCAACAAGCAGGGCGGTTCAACAATCACTCAGCAGGTGGCAAGATCAGACCTTTTCATGGGCATGGCTGAGCAAACCATTGAACGAAAAATAAAAGAGATTGTCCTTGCTTATTATCTTGAGAAAAAATACTCCAAAGACGAGATTCTTGAGTTCTATCTTAATGACGTCTATTTTGGCAATTTAAACTACGGAGTGGAAGCTGCTGCAAGGAATTATTTCGGCAAACACGCCAAAGACCTCACGTACCCTGAAGCTGCAATGTTAACCGGGCTTTTGCCTGCGCCAGATCTTTACAACCCACAATCCGACATAAAAATGGCTATGGTTCAACAAAAAGCCTCTCTGGTCAAGCTTGCAAAAAATGGGTACATTTCAGAAGAAGATATCGCAAAATACAACGTCCAGCCCGAGCTAAAGAAGGATGACAAGCTCGACTACAAGGAAAGATCGCTCTTCTATTTCAGGGATTACGTTGTGAAGGAAATGAAGAATCGCTTTACGGCCAAAGAACTAGCCGAGGGTGGATTCAAAATCTATACAACCATATACAGAGACTATCAGATGCACGCTGCCGAAGCCATAAAGGAAGTGTTCGACAGGGCCATCCAGAAAAAGCAGTTTTCAAACACAGTCAAAGACGAACACGGCGTCTTACAGCCACAGGGTTGTTCAGTGGTCATGGAACCAAGAACCGGCTACATTCTTGCAATGGTTGGAGGAAGAGACTATTCAAACACACAGTTCAACAGGGCAGACAGACCAAACATAAGGCACCCTGGCTCATCCTTCAAAGTCTATGACTACTGCACTGCTCTTGAAACAATGTCAGTCACAGGCGGATCGTTGCTCACATCAGAACCTTTTAGCTACCTTGGCTGGACTCCAGGCGAATGGGGTGACATATACTTTGGCAAGCTGCTTGTCAGAGGAGCGCTTGAGAATTCATCAAACATCTGCGCCCTTAAAACAGCCTTGAGAGCTGGTTTGAAGAGAGTCTCCTACTTCGCCGCGAAGATGGGTCTGAAAACAGACATTCCTGATTATCCTTCAATAACCGTAGGCTCAATAGATGTTACAGCTCTAGACATGTGCACCGGATACAACACGGTTGCAGCTCAAGGAGTAAGGCACGATCCAGTCCCGATTCTTAGCATCAGAAACAAGGATGGCGATGAAATCTGGAGCTACAAGGACAGGTCTTTCAGAGCGATATCGGAACAAACAGCATTCATCATTACATCAGTTTTTAGAACTGTCATCAAGGCTCAGTCATACACTGACTTCCATCTTGAAGCAGCTGCAAAATCAGGCACATCGACCGACGCTCTCTCAGGCTGGTACTGCACGTTTACTCCTGAAATAACCATTGTTTCCTATGTCGGAAAAGACTCAAGAAACGTAAAAAATGCCGTCTTCTCGACTACCTGGGGTTCAGAGTTTGCAGCTCCTATCAATTCTAAATTCCTTGACAAATGTCTGGCCGACAAGAAGCACCCGCTCAAAAAAGTCAACTTTCCGCCAGCCCCAAAAGATGTTCTCTCATACCCGGTGTGTAAAATTTCAGGTTTGAGGGCTACCGAATTCTGCCCTCTTGAACCAATTAAAGACGCAAAGGATGAAAGGGCAAAACAGGGGGTTGTCTGGGAATGGTTCAGAAAAGGCACAGAGCCTACCCATCCATGCCCAATCCATTTTGAGGACCGGAAAAAATATAGGGTGGTTGTGGAGTACGATTCAAAAGGAAACAAGATTTACATGAAGGCAGGCAACCAGTCATGCGAAACAGTAGAGGTTGAATTACCAAAAGCAATTTATGACGCACTGCCTGAGAAAAATTGTGATGAAACATTTGAAATAGCTTGGTTTAATCCCGATGGACAGCCAATTTCTTTTGAAAACCAGGAAAACCCTGTCTTCAAAGTGGGGCAGGATGTTGTCTTGCAGCTTACACTTAAACCTGAGCTTCTGAAATCCAATGTTGATGAAGTTGAATTCTACTGGAACGACAGGCGAATCAAACTCTGGCAGAATGGCGCAACTGACTACGACAGCCCAGATCAGTTAAAAATCGATTTCACCCAGCCTTTGGCTGTTGCATTCACTGCCTCAGGGAACCCAGGTTCAAAAGCGAAGCTGGAGATCATTTTCAGAGGTTCGAACAAATATTACTCCAAGCGTGACCTTGAAGTGGAGCTGACTCCATAAGATGAACAGATTCCCGGACTGGAGGAAGAAAAAAAACAGGATATGGAAATTCCTCCTTTTTGCTGTTGTCCTGCTTGCATTAGGAACTGTTACTGCCGCCACCATTGTTTCAACGTCCATCAAAGGATTTGATGTCGACCAGCTGAAAAAGCTTCTGGTTGAAACGCCAAAGGACAAGGCAAGAGAAACAATAAAAATTTTCGACTCCAGCGACAACCTGATTTCCGAATTCGATTCTGGAGAAAACCGCGAGTATGTCCCGCTAAAAAACATAAAAAAAATCACACAGGAATCGTTTATTTGCGCAGAAGATGAAAGATTCTACCTTCACAAGGGCTATGACATAAGATCAATCCTGAGGGCATTCTACAGAAACCTGGTCTCCGGTGAAATGTCGGAGGGTGGTTCGACAATCACCCAGCAGCTGGCAAGAAACGTCTATCTCAACTCATTTGAAAAAACAGCCTCTCGAAAGATCAAGGAAATTCTGCTCTCGATTGAAATTGAAAAGACCTTCACCAAAAAGGATATCCTTGAGTTCTATCTCAACCAGGTTTACTTCGGATCAGGCGCTTATGGCATTGAGTCAGCCTCAAAGAAGTACTTTGGCAAATCGGCCAGCAAGCTTGACCTTGCAGAATCAACAATGCTTGCAGGCATATTGACCTCGCCTTCAACGATCAATCCATACTCTGACTTTCCAAAGGCTAGGGCAGCCCAACGCTCGGTTCTCGTCAAAATGGTCGATAACGGCTATATCCTTCACTGGCAAATGGATCAGGCTTATTCAAAAAAACTTGTCTTCAAGCCATTCGCTGTAAAAAATGAGGCTACATCAATAAACTATTTCATCGATTACGTTAAAGATGAGATAGCGCTTACGGTTGGACAAAATGTTTACCTGAGAGGTGGTCTTAACGTCACGACCACAGTGGATGTGAAAACGCAGGAAGCTGCACAGGAAGCTGTCAATGTTGTTCTCGACAAGGCCGAAAAAAACGGTGATTTTGGCAAAGTTGTTGTTGACCAGTTCGGAGCAAGACAGCCACAGTCAGCCCTGGTTGCCATCGATGTCAAAACAGGCTGGATCAGGGCGATGGTTGGTGGAAGAGACTACAAAACCACCCAGTACAACCGAACCCTTTCACTCAGGGCGCCCGGTTCGACCTTCAAAGTCTTTGTATATTCAACTGCATTCGAAATGGGCAGACTCTCCCCGTTCAGCCTCATAAGATCAAGCCCAATCTCCTATGGCGGATGGAATCCGACCGAATGGTTCAGGGGATACTTCGGCACAGTTTCAGTACAATACGCGATCCAAGAATCAAGCAACATCTGCGCGATAAGGGCACTGCTTGACGTCGGCATGAAAAATGTTGCCCAGAAGGCCAAAGAGATGGCAGGCATCGGCGAGATTCCTTCGATTGGTGACAGAGAAATTCTGGCTGTTCCTTCAATGGCTCTTGGAACCGTCGAAATGAGACCGGTGGAAATGGCCAGCGCTGGCCAAACGATAGCAAATCTAGGAAAGCACAAACGCCCGGTCTCCATTCTCAAAATAGTCAACAGGAAAACAGATTCAGTCATCTACAATCCTGATGAGTCTGAAGGTGCAACAAAACAGGTTTTGTCTGAAACTACAGCCTATGACATGATCTCTTGCCTCAAACGCGTTGTTTTGTACGGAACGGGCAAGAACGCAAACGTTCCGGGTGTGCCCTGTGCCGGAAAAACCGGAACCACAACCAACTTCAGGGATGGCTGGTTCCTTGGTTTTACACCGAAAATATCAGCTTCCGTTTATGTCGGTGCAGACTCTCTTGATACCGATCTTTCCTTCGTCCAGAACTATGGCTCAACATACTCTGCGGTTATCTGGAAAGAATTCATCAAACGAGTGCCGCATGCTGGCGTCAAAGACTGGGTTGAACCTGATCCAGGTTCATGGATGTCTGTCCAGGTCTGCTCTGAAACGGGCTTGCTCCCAAACAAGACATGCAAGGCCATTTCGAGATTGTGCAGGAAGGGCTATGCTCCAACAGGTGTTTGCACGGTCAACCACGAACAGTGGGTCGATGTCACAATCTGCAAGGACACTGGAAAGATAGCAAACATCGATTTCTGCCCTCACCAGGCAATCGTCAGGTACAAACTCTCGGAAAGACCAACCCAGTACTGCCAGCTACACCTGAAAAAACCTGAAAAACCGATAACAAAAACCGACGAAACCAAACCAGCAAAGAAAACAGACGACACAAAAAAATCAGAGACTGGCAACAACCAAACCAAAGAACCTGAAACCAAGCAGCCGGATAACAAGCAACCCACACAAAACCCAAAGCCAGATCCGACGCCAAAACCAGACCCCAAGCCCAATCCAAAACCAGACCCTGAACCAAAACCCAACCCGGAGCCGGAGCCACAACCCCAGCCTGAACCAGAACCTGAGCCTGAACCACAACCAGAACCACCGAAGGAAGAGTACAAGTATTTCACAATCGATGGCCCGGCAAGCGCAAGAGTTGGAGAAACGGTAAGTTTTGCTTTCAGACATAACTACGCCAATGCTGCAAGGGTAGAGATGTACGTCAATAGCGTATTTGTTGGAGGCGGTTATCCGGACGGGTCTATCTACTGGAAGCCTGGAAGTGCAACAACCTATTCAATCACTTTCTACCTAAGGGATTCAGCAGGAACCATTCTGGATTCACGAACAATCCAGTTCACGGTGTTCCCATGAGCGGTTTTTTTATTGCCCTGGAAGGAATCGACGGCACCGGCAAAAGCACACAAGCCAAACTTCTGGCTGCAAACCTGTCAAAATTGAATCGCGAAGTTCTTTTGACATACGAGCCAGGCGATAACCCAAAAGGTTCAAAAATCAGGGAGCTTTTGATGTCAGGGCTTGATGATTCGGTTGCTGAAGCGCTCGTGTTTGCAGCCGACCGGTCTTTGCATGTTAAAACCATAGTCAAACCAGCGATAGATTCAGGTAAAACAGTCATCTGCGACAGGTTCTTGCTCTCATCGATCGCCTACCAGTCCTATGGCAAGGGGCTTGACCTTGAATGGGTTAAACTCATCAACGAAAAGTCTGTAAATGGCATTTTGCCTGATGTAACGATTTTGCTGGATGCTCCCCCAAGCGTCGGCCTCAAACGTGCAAAATGCGACAACCATTTTGAAAACGAAGCCCTGCTTGAGAAGGTGAGAAACGGTTTCTTACTGGAAGCAAAAAAGAAACCTGATAAAATAATAGTTATAGACTCAAATTCGAGCGTTGGCGAAATTGAACAGGAAATTCTTTCAATAGTCACACGCACAATGGAGGCATAAATGAAACTGATATTCGGAATTGTTCAGCAGGAAGACTCTACCGATGTTACGTCCGAACTTCTCCAGAATGGTTACAAGATAACAAAATTCAAAGGCATGGGCGGTTTCCTCGAAGAGGGCAACCTCATCCTAATGATGGGTGTTGAAGATGCTCACGTTACAAAGGTTCTCTCAATTTTCAAAAAGTGCTGCAAATCCAGAGACAGATACATCAATGCGCTCCCGTTCGTGCCGATGGAAGGCATGCCGCCACTCTCGTTCCCGGTAAAAGTCACGGTCGGCGGAGCTAAGCTATTCATCCTTCCAATCGAGGAGTTCCACATTCTCTGATGGGTCTCCTTGAGATCGGCCTTTCAAATGGGTTTGCGGTAAAAACCAGCTCCCATATTAAGTTTGGCCGAATAAGCTCCTCTTATGTCATTGTCGGAACTCAGGACAGGCTTCCGCTTGAGTTTGCAAAATCATTTACAAAAGCGCTCAATTGTCTGAAGCTGTCCGGCGACTTCTGCGACTCATGCCAAAACTGCAGCATGATAAACGCTGGAACTCATCCCGACTTCTCAGTTTACACATCCGAAAAACCCAGATTTGGCATCGATCTTGTCAGGAAAATTCAGGAGAATTCGTATCAGAGCAATTACAGTGCAAGATTCAGGGTCAACATCCTGACAAATGCCGATACGATGACAGTTGAAGCCCAGAATGCGCTCCTGAAGATGCTCGAAGAAGGACGCAAAGGCTGCACGAACCTGCTCCTGGCAACATCAACCGACACACTTCTGCCAACGATTCTGAGCCGTTCGATTCTCCTCAAGATTCCACCGCTTTCGATTGAAAAATCAACTGAAATCCTTGAGCAATCAGGTTTGAATCATGCCCAGTCGGAAACCGAAACGGAAGCAAGCGCTGGAGAGATCAGGACTTCCATCTGGGTAATGAAAAATCCGCAGCTTGCTGAAAAAATAGCACAACTGATGACAAAACCGGGTCAGATAGATCCGCTTTCAGTGCTTGACGCACTCAATGACGAAACGCAACTTGATGAAATTGTAAGATTTATGAACGAACTGCTGCACAGGGCCGGCCTCGAACTTTCAGGGATAAGGCAGGCAAGTCCTGTTTTCGGTGACTCTACGGGCAAACTGGCCTTGACGGGCGCCGGGAGAATTGAAAAGCTGCGGAAAACCGTGGACGAGATAGAGAGATTATGGAAGACACAAATAAGGAAGCAACAGCTGTTGCAAACGAAACTGCTTTCACAGCTGACATAGTTGCCATAAAATTCAGGGGCAGCAATAAACCGTCATTTTTCAGACGTGGTGACCTCAAGGTCAAACAGGGTGAAGCCGTTGTTGCCCAGACTGAAAAAGGTCTGCATTTGGGATTTGTCACATTCTGCCCAAAAATGCCCACAGAAACAGACAAACTCGGGACGCTCCTGAGGGCTGCCACAAAAGAGGACATTAAAATTGCAGATGAAAACGAAATCCTCGCCAAATCGACACTCACCGAGGCTCAGGATTTGGCCAAGAACCTGAAGCTGCAGATGCAGTTTCTTGTGTGCTCCTACAGCCTGGACAAAAAAACAGTGACTTTGTTTTTCATGGCTGAAGGTCGCGTGGACTTCAGGGAACTGGTAAGAGAGCTTGCCAGGAAAGCACATGCAAGGGTTGAGCTTTGGCAGATCGGCCAGCGTGACGAAACCAGGCTTTTCGGATCAATCGGCCCATGCAATCGCGAATACTGCTGTGCGACCTTCTTCAACTCAAGAGAATCCGTCACTGTGAAGGACGCAAAAATCCAGCGACTGGACATCAACCCACAAAAAATTACCGGAATGTGTGGCAAACTCATGTGTTGTCTCAAGTACGAGGTTGAAACTTACAAGGAGATGACAAAAGACATGCCGGAGGACAACGAAACCGTGCTTTACAAAGAAGAAACGGTCAAAGTCCAGAACATAAACCCGTTCACAAAGATGGTCACAATCTACCTTCCGGACAGGACGGTCATAAACGTCCCGATCTCAGACATCAAGCGAAATTATGATGGCAACTGGATTCCTTGCGAAGGTTCAGAAGAAAAGATGTCAGAGCAGAAAGCAAAGCGAGCCAGGGAAGCTCAGGAAGCAGCGCTGAGAGCTGCCCAAAACAAGAAGAAAAAGAAAACCTTCCATCAACATCACGGGCAGAATCAAGGCAAACCGGAAAATCAGGGCTGATCAGGCTCTTTTGATTCTTGCAAGTGGCATCACCCCGCCTTTTGTGTGAATGCCTGGTTTTACTAGAATATCGTAGCCGGTGCCCCAAAGGAACAGGTCAACCTGTGAGCCACGCTTGATGAAGCTGACTTTTTGACCTTGCTTGATTGAGTCGCCGGTTTTTACAAAACAGTCAATCTTGTTTACAACGATGTCTGCAATCTCAACCATTGCCAACTTGCATGCTCCATCAATGAAGATCGTGTTTCGCTCGTTTTCAAGCTGGTATTTGGCGCCAAGGAGATTAACTGCCCTTTGAAGCCAGCAGAACTGTATGTACTCCCACATGTCAACCATCGGGAGATTTAGCTTTGCGTTGGAATAAACGATGTTTGAAACCTTTCCCCCAATTGGCGCATAGTTGAAGTGTACATCAAAAGGAGACATGTAGATTCCAATCAAAATGCCTGTTGTTGGTGCATCGGTTTTGGAAATCTCTGTAACTTTTATCTTTTTGCCCAGTTTCTCAGCAAAAACTTCTCCGCCACTGATTTCCTTGATGTACATGATTCGGCCGTCACAAGGGGCGATGACCAGACTTGGGTCGTTTGGGGCTACTCTCTTTGGATCCCTGAAGAAAAGAATGTTTCTCTTCCAGTGGAAATAAAACCAGACCAGTCCGGCAAAACCAGCGCATCCAAGCAGAATCCAAAGAATTATCAAGATTTCCTCCTGTGGGTGAGAGCGTAAATGAGCCAGACAATACTTCCGAAAACAAAGGTACCGAAGAACCAGAGCACTACCTGGACAACGATTGTGATTGTGAATCCTACAAGACCGAACAGGCCGCCGATAATTTTTGCGAGAATGGCTTCAATCATCTACTTCTCCTTGAGCCATTTATACGTTATGTATGGGAATTTTGGAAGATAGTAGCCAAGAAAACCTCCAGCTGGCTGAAGAAACTTCTTTGTGAAAGCCGACCTTGCCGGCGGTGTGTAGTCGCATCCGCGGTACAGCCTATCCAAGTGTTTGTAGGCGCCTTCCAAACCTTTTTTTTGGTAGATGTTCCAGGTTGCATCTGCCTGGGTGATCGTGAAAAGCTCATGCGGCAGATCGGTCATCTGTGACAGCTCTTTCCAAAGCTGCTCAGTGTCCTCATCAAGGCCGTTTTTTATGACGTTAGCCCTGATTCTGGCATATTGCTCAAGGTTCAAGGGAAAGTGATTTTTGAGGCTGCAAATGGCCACAGCGCAATCGAGCAGAAATCTTATCCTGCTTGTGCACGGAACAGGATCGAGGGCACGGAGTTCAATCGTGCCTAGTCTCTTGCTGATAATAATGTCTTGGAATCTGATATACCTGTCACCAGTCAGCGCTCCGGTGGCATAACCGACTGCACACCTGTAAGACTGTCCCCAGCGTTCAAGGTTTCGCATCGGTGAATTTGCACAAAGCAGCATCAGAAGTGGCATGAAATGGGCGAGGTTGTCGTACGCCCTTTCAATGTCTTCCGTACCACCAACGTGAACCTGAAGCGCAGCAACGTTTGTCGGTGTGTCAATCTGGAGCAGGTGGCCACAGGCGACAACGTACCCTTCGGTTACCTTCAAAAGCTCCTGTCTGAGTCTTCGCAGCTCTGAAACGGCATGTTCGGGACTCACACAAATGTCAGTGGCAATTTCCACAGCGCTCATCATGCCAAACTTCAAGTCATTGCCCCTGGCAAAGTTTGAAGCTGTCAGGCTGTAGTTTCTTGCCGGGTTTTGCCACATGAACTTTGCAAGATACCAAAGCGATCTGGTTGTCGGTAGAAGAGGCTCTGTTACAAAAACCTCTTCTTCAATGCCTAGTGTTATCAACTTTTTTCAAGCCACCTTTCGAAAGCGGTGAACAACGGGAGGGTTATCGCACCGGATACCGCACCCTGAATGAGATTGAACGGAACTGAAGTTCCATAGACAAAAGCCTGTGCAGCAGCAGCATTTGGAAAGTAATTGCCCCACCAGAATTTCAAAACCACGAAATTCGTTGGAATCATGATTGCAGTCCTCACAAGAACTCCGGCAACGATTCCGACAATCAGCCACATCCATTTGCTCGATTTCTCCCTGAACGGTCTGAAAATCAGAGATGAAACAACAACCATGGAGCCAACGGCAATGAAGTTCATGATATGGCCAATCGGTTCGGCTTCAAAGAAGAAAAAGTGGAGAATAACCTTCACTGCAACAATGAGCAATCCCACAAGCGGGCCAAAAATCAAACCTCCAAGAATGCAGAAAAATTCAGACAGGTCGAATTTGAGTGGAGCCAGCATCGGAACGGTGATCTGGATGGCAAATCCGATGAACGCGAACGCCATCAACAAGGATATGAACACAAGATTCTTCGTCGTTTTCGTCATTACTTTTCCTTTCCGCCATTCGGGAGTACATGCGTAAAGGACAACCTTCTTCCATCCGGACTTTAACCGTCGGCCCCTGATTTTCACAGGATCTGCAAGCTCATGCTCGCTCGTGGGCTTTCACCACCGATCGGGAATTTCACCCTACCCCGAAGGCAAGTCCGATGTTAGCTTAAGTCATCGGAAAAATCAAGCATGAACAGCTTTGAAACTAGCGTCTGGTCATCAAGCAGCTTTGGGCTTCCGGTCTGCACCACCTGACCACATCCGAGCATGACCACCATGTCGCAATACTTTCTTGCAAGCTCAATTTCGTGAATGATGGCAAGTGCGATTGAACCATCTGCCAACCTCGATTTTATGTCAGAAAGCATTCTGTGCTTGAAAGCCAGGTCAAGGTGCGAGGTTGGCTCGTCAAGCAGATAGAGCCTGGGTTTTTTTATAGCTGCCTGTGCAAGTGTCGCCCTCTGGTATTGACCATCCGATATGTGGGATACCGGTCTGGACTGGATTTCTTCAAGATGGAAAGTTGAAATTGTATCATCGATTGCTGTTGTATCAGTTTTATCCTGTCCCAAGGCGATAAATTCCCTTACTGTCAGCATTAATCCTGGTTGTTTATAAATCTTTTGGACTGCAACCTTTTTGGCAACATCTTCTGGCTTCAGCTTCAAAAGATCTACGTCGTCGAGCAATATCTGACCTGAGGTGGCATTTGCAATGCCAAAAAAAGTTCGGATCAAAGTTGATTTTCCAGAGCCATTTGGCCCAAGAATCCCGCACAGCATTCCATCGGGAACAGAAAAGCTCACGCTTTTCAAAACCTTCTGTTTGCCATAGCCGGATGAGAGATCGATTATTTCAAGCATCGCTGCGCCTCTTCAGAAGTAGGTAGATGAAAAACCCGCCACCAACAAGACTCATCGTCACCTGCGCAGGGATTTCCTGATATGGGATGATGACCCGTCCAATCAAATCTGCAAACACGAGCACGGTTCCGCCGAGCAAAATCGATGATGGAATCATCACCTTTGACGTTGAGCCAAAAAAACGTCTGCAGATGTGAGGAATTATCAGGCCGACAAAACCAAGAATTCCTGACGTTGCAACAGCAGAGCCGGTCAGGATTGAGACCAGCAAAAAAAGGAATATCCTGAGTCTTTTGGGATTTACGCCCAGATATGTCGAACTTTCGTCGCCAAGAAGGTAAGCGTCCATGCTTCTTGAAACCAAAGGGAGCAAAACCGTAACAATGGCAAGTGAGATGACCATGACAACAACACCTGTCCAGTTCGACGTCTTCAAACCATTCCAACTCCAAAACGTTGATTTGTTGAGAATGTCTCTGCCAATCATGATGATGACATAGTTGACTCCAGCAAAGACGAATGACAGGGCGACTCCCGAGAGAATCAGCGATGACCCGGACGTGCCGGTTCTCGAAGACATCGCCCAGATGGCTACAACACCTATCCAGGCGCCAAGGAATGCTGCTATGGAGATTGTCGAAATGCCGGCCAGAGTCAGAGTGAACCCTGCAAGCAATGAGATGTTTACACCAAACATTGCGCCAGATGCAATGCCTGCGATGTAGGGATCAGCCAGGTCGTTTCTGAAAAGGGTTTGCGACAGGTATCCGGCCAGACCCAGGGCTGCACCAGAAAGAAGCGCCGTCAAAACCTGAGGCAACCTCAAATCGAGGATTATTCTGCTGACCAAAGTCGAGTTTGTGCCTTTGAAAACCCAGTTCCAAACGTCAACCGGCCCAAGCCCTGACGACCCAAACAAGATGGCTACAACCGAAATGACTGCCAGCAGCGAGGCCAGCAACAAAACCTGATTCTTTTTCAACGCGTTGTATATTCGGAAAGAAGCTTTATCGCATCAATGACCCTTGGGCCTGGTCTGCTCATAACATCTTCGTTGACTGCGTAGACTCTTCCGTCTTTAACAGCCTTCATGGCATCAAACCCAGGTCTGATCTTGAAATCATCTACAGCTTTGGAGTTAAATGTAGGAATGAGCACGATATCTGGATTGAGGGCAAGCAAAGCTTCATTTGTCGTGACAGGATACGAACCTTCCATTGAATCACCAATGTTTGTTGCACCAACCCACTTGACCATATCCGAGCCGAATGTGTTTTTTCCGTATGTTGTCGGTGGATCGTTCCATATCTCGATATACACGGTCTTGCCTGTCGATTCCTTCTTGTAAAAATCAAGCTCTTTTTTCAGCTCATCGGATTTTGAAGGGACATTGCAGATCATGGCAATTCTGTCGATTGTGTCGATTACGCCATCAACTGACAGGGGGTCAAACGCTGCGACGTTGAGACCCAGTGACTTCATTTTATCAATGATTTCAACCGGTATCATCCTGTTTGCGACAACCAAATCAGGTTGCATTTCCAAGATTTTTTCGACTGAAAGCGTCAAAGGGTCGCCAACAGAAGTGACTTCTTTAACCTCAGGCGGATAGTTGCAGTAGTTTGAACGGCCAATGAGTTTGTCTCTTAATCCAAGATAACAGATTATTTCAGTTGTATTTGGAGTTAAGGAGACGATTTTTCTTGGTGGATTTGTGACAGAAATCCTCTGTCCAAGATCGTCAGTGATTGTGATGTCGCCAGCTCCTGATTTTGTCTGGCCTCCACAACCGGCAAGCAACACAGCAACAGCAAAAATTGCAAGCAATCTTTTCATTTCATCCTCCTCGGGACATATCGTCCGGCCAAGGTCTCCTGGCTTGACAGCTGAGCATTCTGGCCTTCCCGGTTACCCAGTGACCAAAAGCATTGATGCTGCCTACAGTGGCGGGACCGCTTCGGATTCTACCGAAATTCCCTTTTGCCGGCAGAATCAGTTTAAACCTTTAAGTTTGCCTGTCAATGTAATCTCTGGTACGATATCGGGCATGGCAAAAAAGACCACCATGTTTGAATGCATCAATTGCGGCTACACATCTGTAAAACCGATGGGTCGATGCCCTGAATGCGGTGAGTGGAACACATTCAAGGAACAGCCTGATTTCAACCAGATCGAGAAAGAGTCTCGAACACTGACCCTTGAAACCATCTCAGATTCAGACTCAAAAAGATTCAAAACCAACATTGACGAGATAGACAGGGTTTTGGGTGGTGGTGTGGTTGAAGGTTCAGTCGTGCTCTTTGGTGGAGAGCCTGGAGTTGGTAAATCAACGTTGATGCTTGCCATTGCCCAGACTTTCAGCAAATGTGGGATGGAAACTCTCTACTGCAGCGGTGAAGAGTCCCAGATGCAGGTTTCGATGCGTGCAAAGCGAATCGGTGCAACCGGAAAAGATATCTATCTGGCATTTGAAACCGATCTCGGAGTAGTGCTAGAGGAAGCAAGAAAAAGAAGACCCAAAGCAATCTTTATCGATTCAATCCAAACAATAACTGATACCAAGGGGATGTCTGGCAGTCCTTCAAACCTTAGGGAAACAACCAGGCTTCTTGTCGAATTTGCCAAGTCTTTGAACGTCACAGTTTTTATAATCGGCCACGTTACAAAAGAAGGCTCCATTGCCGGGCCAAAAACCCTTGAACACCTCGTCGACGTTGTCTGCTACATCGAAGGCGAGAGATATTCCACACTTAGAATCCTACATTGTGTAAAAAACCGCTTTGGCGCAACCGATGAGGTTGGCCTGCTTGAAATGACCGAAAAAGGCTTTATTCCAGCTGACAGAATGTCACTTTTTTCGCACGATCCGGTGCCAGGCATCGCGGTCACTGCCGTTTCAATGGGCAACAGACCTTTTGCTCTCGAAGTCCAGGCCTTGACAGCTCCAACATACTATCCCGCTCCAAGAAGGGTGGTTACAGGCTGCAGTCTGAATCGAACCCTCATGCTGATTGCCGTTTTGGAGAAGCGCCTGAACATGCCAATCGGTAAGATGGACGTTTATGTGAATCTTGTTGGTGGAATCTCCACTGAAGAACCGGCACTCGATCTTGGAGTTTCAATGGCGGTTGCTTCATCATTTTTGGACAAACCCGTACCGTCTGGCACCGCGTTTATCGGTGAAGTTGGCTTGACCGGCGAGGTCAGGCCAGTGACGCAGATGAGTGCAAGACTCAAAGAACTGGCTACATTGGGTGTTAAAACAGTTGTTTGCCCCAAACAGGATCATCCAGATATTGACGGATTGGACATCATAGAAGTTACCGATCTTGTTAAAGCTTTAAAGATTGTCTGGCCGGCAAAATAAAATTTATTTGGCGAGTGCCGGAATTGACTGCTCCAAGTCTACCTTTATGTCAAAATCAAAGTATTTGAGCGTGTTTTCCGGCCACATGAAGAACTTGAATTTTGCAATGCCTGTCGTTGGGAAGATCGGGAATCTGATATAACCAGGCTGACGTTTGCCTGGGTTTATCCTTTCCCTGAATGCTGAGTCCCACGATGTTGCTGCATATTCTTTGCCATCAAGTGTAATTTTTGTCAGTGACGCAGGGAATCGGCAATAGCTGTCGGCGATATTGTCAACAACAACATCAATTCTTATTCCATCTCTGTCTTTCACAATTGATTTGAAGGTGAACTTGATTCCGTTTTTCGGGCCGTAAACAATTGGTGGAACAGTGTTTTCCTGCGGTGTTTCACCACGTTTGGCCTTTTCAAGCTGATCCTTGAGGTCGGTGTTCTCAGCTTTGAGTTTGTCCAGTTCCTTCTGCATGTTTAAAATCGTGTCGCAATCGAGGCTTTCTGATGGAATGTTGAGAGTGATCTTTCTATCCCTCTGATCCCAGATCGTCTCGGCGCATGTTGGCATTGCATTTTCCTGAAGGAATCGGAGTGGAACGACCGTCTTGTTGTTTATGATTGTCGGTGGCGCTTCAAGTTCGATTGATTTGCCATCGATGTAGGCTGTCTTCTGATTGATAAACATCTGAATCTGCCTGTATTGTCCGGCTGCCTTCGATGTACTGTCGATAACAGTTGCCGATAGCGCCAGGCAAATTAAGGATACAAACACTAACCTGCTTTTCATTGCGGTTAGCATTATAGGTTAGATCAACAATATGTCAATAGGTTACCAACCGATCCTTAAGCGGTCGGCAAGGAAGAGAGGCAGACCAGCCTTGGTAACCTTCGAAATCGTTGATTCAAGGTTATAGTCCACCCTTTTTATGGTAACTTTTCGGGTTGAGGCGTCAAAGATGCAAAACGATGCCTGTGGGTTTCTGTCTCTGGGTTGGCCAACAGAACCAACGTTGACAATATATTTTTTTGCCGGTTCCAGAACCATCTCAAAACCGTAGGAAGCTCTGTAGTATTCGACATCTCCATCGCGGTCTACAGAAAAAATACCAGCAATGTGGGAATGGCCGATGAAGCACAAGTCCGATGTCATTATTTCTGTCATCCTGACAGCTTCCATTGGCGAAGAGATATATTCGAAAGGAGCCTGTGGGTCAAGTGAGCCATGGGCTACCTGAAATGAATCGTGTGAGTTTGGACCTGGAATCTTCAGTCTCAATGGAAGCTGGCTAAGATAATTCTGATGATTTGGCGTTACCTGGCTTCTCTGCCACCTGATCGCTGCCAGACCGTACTGGTTGAAAAGCCTTTCTTCGGCTGGATCGATAAGGGCTTTGTCATGATTGCCCATGATCGCCCTCACACCAAGATTGATTATCGTTGTGACGCATTCGTCAGGGCTTGCGTTGTAGCCTACGATGTCGCCACAACAGATCATTTCGTCAACGCCTTCGGCTTCAATGGCTTTGAGGACTTCTTCAAAAGCTTCCGAATTTGCATGAATATCAGAGAAAATTGCGTATTTCATTAGACTCCATTTTACTTTTTTAATGTATTCAAGTCAACTGATTCAAAAATGTCACCTGCAATCACTTTTCCTGAAGCAAGGAATGATTGTGCTGGCATCCGCTTCCCTCCTTCAAGCTGGAGTTCGAAGATTTCTATTGAGCCTGATCCACACGAAACAACCAGCCTTTTGTCGGCTTGAAGAATCTGCCCTGGTTCACCGTTTGATCCCAAATCCCTGTGAGTGAAAACTTTTAATCTCTTGCCCTGAAACAGGCAGTACATACCAGGCGATGGATCCATCGAACGAATTTGCCGTGACAGCTCCTGTGCGGTTTTATTAAAGTCAATTACCTCATCTTCTTTTCTAAGTTTTCTTGCATAGAATGTTTTTTCCTGAGATTGAGGCTGACCTACAAAACCATTTTCAACCTTTGCCAGAATCGGCAAAATATTGGCATTTGTTAGTCTTATCAGCTTTTCAGTGAGTGATTCATAGGTGTCGGTATCATCGATTGGGATTTCTTCCTGCCAGAGTATGTTTCCTCTGTCCAAGCCAGACGAAATCAGCATCAGGGTTGAACCCGTGACTTTCTCGCCTTTGCGGATCGGCCAACGAATCGGCTCTGCTCCACGATATTTTGGCAAAAGCGATGGATGGACATTGACTATACCCATTTTAAATGTTTTGGTAACGTCGTCTGAAAGAATCTCAGAGTATGAGGCAAGCACGGCAATCTGGCAGCTAGCACTAGAAATAGTTGCAACAGCCTCAGGACTGTTCACAGTATCAGGTTGAAAAACCTTTATTCCATGATCATCGCAAAACTGTGCAACGAGCGATCTTTTTATCAGTTTTCCACGATCACGTGCCGAATCCGGCCTTGTCACAACAAGAGCAATTTCGTTTGAGTCTGCAAGATGCTCAAGGATGGGCAAGGCAAATTCGCCAGACCCGAAAAAAACTAGCCTCATATCAACAAGCCTTCTCTGTACTGCACTGCTTCGGCAATGTGAGGGGTTAAGATTCTGTCTGATCCGGCAAGATCGGCGATTGTGCGACTAACCTTTAAAACCCTGTCGTATCCACGGGCTGTCAGGGAAAGCCTCTCTGAGGCAAGTTTTATAAATGCTTTCTCCTCATCGCCAAGCTCGCAGAATTCCTTTATCTGCTTTGTAGAAAGCTGTGCGTTGCAAAATATTTTGGCCTTCTCGAAACGGGAAGTCTGAACCTGCCTGCCTACAACAACCCGCTCTCTTATCTGTTCGCTGGTTTCTCCAGGTTTGATGTATGAAAGCTCCTCAGGAGTGAGTCTGGCAATTGAAAGATGAATGTCGAAACGATCAAGCAACGGCCCTGAAATTCTTGACTGGTAACGTCTAATTGCAGCCTGGCCGCAAGTGCACGGTTTTATCCTGTCGCCAAAATATCCACAAGGGCAGGGATTCATTGAACCAACGAGCAGGAATCTTGATGGGTAGGTGATTGTCGACCTGACGCGAGCAATTGTGACTTCTGAATCCTCGATGGGCTGCCTCAAAACCTCCAAAACATCTCGCCGAAACTCGGGCAATTCATCGAGGAACAACACTCCTCCGTGAGCAAGGCTTATCTCGCCAGGTTTTGGGGATGTGCCGCCGCCAATGATTGAGGCAGGAGAGGCTGTGTGATGGGGCGATCTGAACGGTCTGTTTGTTATCAGTCCCTCGCTTGACGAGAGCAAGCCCGATATTGAATATATCTGGCTTATTTCGACAGCTTCTTCAAAAGTCAGTGGAGGCAGAATTGTTGGAAGCCTCTTTGCGAGCATGGTTTTGCCAGAGCCGGGAGGCCCGACCATCAAGACGTTGTGACCACCACAAGCAGCAATTTCCATCGCCCTTTTCGCTTGCAGATGGCCTTTGATGTCGCTCATGTCGACTGGATAGGTTTGAAGCTTTCTGTCCACATCAGGTCGTCTGTTGATCTGGGGCGTGATAGGCGCGTCACCCGACAGGTGATTGCGAAGCTCGCGTAGGTTCTCAACACCGATGACTTCAACATTGAAAATTGAAGCCTCGGCAAGGTTTTCTTTTGGAATGATCAGTTGTTTGCCAGAACCTGACAGGGCAATGGCAATCGGTAGAACGCCTGGGACAGCCCTGATTTTCCCGTCCAAAGCCAGCTCACCCAGAATCACCTTGTTGTGCAGTGATTCAATCGGTAATTGCTCAGTAACGGCCAGCATTCCAACCGCTATCGGGAGATCAAATCCTGAACCTTCCTTTTTTACATCGGCCGGTGCTAGGTTAACCGTTATTCTTCTGATGGGGAAGGCAAAATTGCTGTTTTTAAGGGCAGCCCTGACTCTCTCTTTGGCCTCGTTTACTGCAGCATCAGGCAATCCAACAATTGTAAACGACGGCAAGGCATTGCCGGTGATGTCAACTTCCACAATGAGCGGAAGCGCCCTCAGACCCTCCAAAGTTACGCTCTCTACCGATGAAAACACGATTGTTATTCTATTTTATGAATGTGGTTCCGTCAAGCTTGATAAAAGATTCAAGCGCCTGCCTGCAAACGTCAAACTGCAAACCTGTATCGCCGATGAGAAACTTCTCCATGTCACCACGGTTCATTCGCCTGTAACGATTCACCCTTGTCATCAGCTGGAGCCTGTCACAGTCATGGACAAATCTGGCTTCAAGGGTTTCATTTTCAAAATATTCCGTGGCAAGTTCTCCCAAATCTGGAACCGCCCTGAACAACTCGCTCGAAGCCTTTGCCTCTGCAGAATCTTTGTCGATGAAACGCTTTGCAATCCAGGGGAGATCGGTTGTCAGGGCTTCAGGGAGATCGTGAACCAGAGCCATTTTAACAGCCTTGTTCACGTCCAGTCTTTCTACAAATCCACCAAGCAACATTGCGAACACTGCCACCTGATAAACATGGGACGAGACTTTTTCAGGATCAGCAACCCCATAAAGCAAATACCCTGTCCTTGGCAATTCGGACAGGGTCTCTGAGGCTATCATTATCTTCGCAATATCGTCAATGCCGATCTTCAGTCATCCTTTCAAACTCGGGCGTGATAATGATCACTTTGTCGTGAAAAACCTCAATCCAGCCTTTGTTTATTGAAAAAAAGATTTCCCCTGAATCCGACTTCGCTGAAATCTTGCCTTTTGCAAGATTTGCCACCATGTTGATGTGACCGGGGAGGATGCCCCAGTATCCATCTTCAAGCGGTACCATCAGCGAACTTGCCTTGAATGCGTTTTGCTTCGATTCGGGAGTGATGATCGTCACTTCGAGCATCAGACGTATTCACCCTTCTTGACTTTTGCAGCTGCAGCCTTTTCTTCTTCAGCCTTGAGTCTTGCTGCCTTTTCTCTCGCCTGCTCAAGGTTTCCGACCATGTAGAAGGCGTCTTCGGGCATGTCGTCGCAGTTGCCGGAGATGACTTCCTTGAATGATGCAACTGTTTCCTTGAGCGGAACCGATGCGCCTTTCAGACCAGTATAGGTTTCAGCGACAAACATCGGTTGGCTGAGGAACTTTTGGACTTTTCTGGCTCTGTAAACCAACAGCCTGTCTTCCTCTGAAAGTTCGGACATACCAAGGATTGCGATGATATCTTTTAAGTTTTCGTAGTGCTGGAGAATTCTCTTGACTTCCATGGCCACTTCGTAGTGGTCTGTTCCAACAATTCTTGGGTCAAGCATCTTTGAGCTTGATGTGAGCGGGTTTGCTGCCGGATAGATGCCAAGTTCGACGAGTGCACGGTCGAGTGTGATCGTTGCGTCAAGGTGGGTGAAGATATTGGCTGGAGCTGGGTCTGTGTAATCGTCTGCCGGAACGAAGATGGCCTGAACTGATGTGATCGAACCTTTCTTTGTCGAAAGGATTCTCTCCTCAAGTTCACCGACTTCTGTTGAAAGCGTCGACTGGTAACCTACAGCAGACGGGATTCTGCCAAGAAGCGCCGAAACTTCCGAGCCTGCCTGGACATATCTGAAGACGTTGTCGATGAAAAGAAGAACGTCCTGGCCTTTATCATCCCTGAAGTACTCGCACATCGTCAGGGCTGTAAATGGAACCCTCATGCGGACGCCTGGCGGTTCGTTCATCTGACCGAAAACCATGGCTGTCGATTTGATGACGCCTGAACCAACCATATCAAGGATTAGTTCGTTTCCTTCACGGGTTCTTTCACCAACACCGGCAAAGATTGAAACGCCTTCATGCTCGTATGCAACGTTTCTGATCAGCTCCATCAAGAGAACGGTTTTGCCTACACCTGCACCACCAAAAAGACCGATTTTTCCACCTTTCGGGAACGGGGCGAGCAGGTCGACAACCTTGATGCCGGTTTCGAATACCTGTTCGACCGGTTCGATCTTGGAAAACTGTGGCGGTTCGTGAAAGATTGGCCTGAACTCTGTTGCCGTGACGTCGCCTTTTCTGTCAATTGGCTGTCCGAACACGTTGAAAACCCTGCCGAGAACGCCTTCGCCAACTGGAACAGTGATCGGTTTTTTTGTGTCGACGCACACCATACCGCGCATAAGGAGTTCCGTTGGGCCAAGTGCAATGCATCTGACATCGGTTTCGTCAAGGATTTGTGCAACTTCGCAAACCAGCTTTTCAGGAAGGCTTGGATCGTTCACCTCAACGGCGCTTGTAAGCTCTGGCAAACCGCCTTTTTCAAACCGGAAGTCAATAACCGGTCCTTCTACTCTAATCAGTTTTCCCTGGCTCATCTATCTCTCCTTGATGGCATTGGCGCCGGATGTGATTTCTGTGAGTTCTTTGGTGATTGCTGCCTGGCGGGTTCTCTGGTATTTGATCCAGAGTTTCTGACCAAGCTCCTCAGCGTTTTCCGTGGCCCGGTGCATGCTCATCCTTCTCATGGCCTGCTCTGAGGCGGCTGCCTCAAGCAAGACCTTGTAAACAAACAGATCAACGTAGTTGCTCATAAGACCGTCAAGAATCTCTCTTGGCTCAGGTTTGAAAATGAAGGATTCAAGAGACTTCTTGTAGCCTTTTGTTATCGGCACAAGCGGAAGCATCTCTCTGATGACGCTCTCCTGCTTGAGCACCGACTGGAACTCCATATAGGCAAAGCTGACTGACTGGATTTCGTTTGTGATGTACATTCTTTTTATCACATCCGAAATCTTTTGGGCCACCGAGAAGGTAACATGGTCAAGCAGGCCAGGTTCTTCAATGATAAACTCGTGCCCGTGTTTTTTGAACTGCTTTGCTGTCTTTTTTGAGGTTGTTCCCAGAAAGACATTTTTGCCCTGGATGAAGTTCTCAGAAATTGTGGTTACGTTTGAATTGAATGCTCCACAAAAACCCCTGTCGGAGGTTAGAATCAGCAAAAGCGACTTTTCAACCGGTCTTGATTCAAAGAGCGGGGATACCGTGATGTCCTCGTGTACATGAGCCGAAATCGAGAGAAGCAGCTCACGCAGCTTTTCAACGTACGGCACCGATTCCTCGACCTGCTTGCGCAGATGGTAAATCTTGACCACGGAGAGCATTTCCATCGATTTGGTGATGTGCGACACCGACTTGACCGACGATATCCTCCTGCGAAGTGCTCGAAGTGTCGCCACTACTGGCTCCTGTAATCCTTTGCTATCTTGCCCACAACGTCGGCAACCTCTTCCCTGAGTGAATCGGTCAGCTTGGGGGAAACGGTCAGCTGGGTGATCACCGCAGGATTGGACTTCTTCACTTCATCGATGAGGTAGCGCTCGAAATCCTTTACCTTGTCTTTTGGCAGATCGTCAAAAGCGCCGGTTGAATAGGCGAGCAGAACAAGAACCTGTTGTCCAACAGGAAGCGGTGAATACTGCGGTTGCTTGAGCAATTCAACCAGACGCTCACCTCTGCTGAGTTTCTTCTGTGTAACAGGGTCAAGCTCAGCGCCAAACTGGGCAAATGCCTTGAGGTCGTTGTACTGTGAAAGGTCAAGCTTCAGTGTTCCGCCAACTTTTTTCATCGTTGGAATCTGCGCTGCTCCACCGACACGCGAGACGGAAAGTCCGACGTTAACAGCCGGTCTGATACCTTCATGGAAAAGCTCTTTCTCAAGGTGAATCTGACCGTCCGTGATGGAGATGAGGTTTGTCGGGATGTACTGTGAAATATCGCCGGCCTGGGTCTCAATGACTGGCAAGGCGGTAACCGAACCACCACCAAAATCTTTGTGGAGTTTTGCAGCTCTCTCAAGCAGTCTCGAGTGGAGATAGAAAATGTCGCCCGGGTAAGCTTCACGTCCAGGCGGTCTTCTAAGAAGCAAGGCCAGTTCACGATAAGAATCGGCGTGCTTGCTCAGATCGTCGTAAATGATGAGGACGTGCTTTCCTGCCTTCATGAACTCTTCGGCAATGGCGCATCCTACATAAGGGGCAATGTATCTGACTGCTGGCGACTGGTCGGCAAGAGAACCGACAACAATCGTATAATCAAGGGCTCCACCTTCGCGAAGCGTCTTTACTATGCCGGCAAGCGTTGATGATTTCTGGGCAATTCCGACATAGATGCAGATCATGTTCTGGTCTTTTTGGTTGAGGATTGCGTCGATGGCTATGGCGGTTTTACCGGTCTGTCTGTCACCGATGATCAGTTCGCGCTGACCGCGACCGATTGGAAACAGGGCGTCAATGCACTTTAGACCTGTCTGCATCGATTCATGAACCGGTTCCCTGTCGATAACCGACGGCGCCTTCTGCTCAAGAGGAATATGTTTGAGAGTGGCGGGGGCTGGTTTTCCGTCGATTGGCAAACCGAGCGGGTCGATTACGCGGCCGATGAGCTGGTGTGAGAACGGAACAGAAAGGACACGACCGGTTCTCGTAACCCTGTCGCCTTCCCTGACCATCTTGTCATCGCCAAGAAGAACGACGCCGACTGATTCCGGTGAGAGCGAGAGGACGAATCCTTCGATTCCACCCTGGAAGGTCAGGATTTCACCGATGAAGGCATCGGAAAGGCCGGTAATGGTTGCAACGCCATCACCAACTGAAAAGACTACTCCTGCATTCTCAAGTTTGACTTCAAATTTTGTCTGGGTCAGTTGCCCCATCCACTCATTGAAGATTCTGTCAAGGGTTTCGGCCATGACATCACCTCATTGAGCTGACGGTGGATTCGATTATCTTGGCAACCGATGTGTCAAAGATTGTGTCGTCAAAAGCTAGCTTGAGTCCAGAGATGATTTCTGGGTTCACTTCGAAAGCATAGGATTGTCTTCCCGGGAGAGTTGTGCCGATAAAGTCCTTCACCTTGGCCTTGAGCGGTTCAGGAAGTTCAGAAGCTGACGTAATAACAACCTTTTTCACATCCTTGACCGTCTTAAGGAAGTCGCAAAGCTGGGTCTTCTGTCCTGAAAGGTCACAAGCCATCTGCTCTGGCAGGCTATCGATAATGCTCTTGGTGTAGGAAAGGCTGTTTCCAGTTCCAAAAACCTGGACTGCAACAGACTTTGTCACCTGGGCAAGAATCTTTTTTGTCCTGTCTTTGAGTTGAATGTCAGTGATCTCGCGTTCACCCTTTGCTTCATCTTCAGCTGATTTGATGATTGACTTTGCCTCTTCGCGAGCCTTGATGATAATTTCATCCTTCATGGATTCGGCGGACATGACGCTGTCAGATTGGATTCGCTTGGCCTGATCGCGGGCTTCGGCAATGACCGTATCTGCTTCGGCAAGCTTCTTTTCTGATTCAGCCTGGAGTGCTTTTGCCTCGTCGATTTCCTTTGAGGCAGCGTTTTTCCGCTCTGCAAGCATCTTCTGAACTGGTGCGTAAAGGAATGATCTGAACAGCAAAACCAGCACGAGCAGGTTTATGAAGACAACAACCATTGTCACCCAGTCGACTCCTAGGAGTCCCGGGCCTGTCGCTTCGGATGTCGACAGTAACATTGATGAAAGGTTCACCGTCAACTCCTAGAGGACGAACAGAATGACGAGGGCAACGGCGAGGGCGTAGATGACCAGTGACTCGATGAGAGCCAGCGAGAGGATGAGGGTTGTGAAAATCCTGTCTCCTGCTTCAGGCTGCCTGGCGATAGCGTCTACAGCCGAGGCTGCCGCTTTTCCCTGTCCAAGTGCTCCGCCAAATGCGGCAATCGAGATTCCAAGTGCCGAGGCAAACATCTTTGCCACGGTGATAAGCCAGCTCATATTTCCTGCTGCATTTTCCATCAATGTCCTCCTTTGGCTGAGACAGCCGGTTGCAGATATACCATGAACAGCATTGTGAATACCAATGCCTGAACGAATCCTGTGAACAGACCAAGTACGAGAATGATACATGGCACAGCGAATGCCACCAGTGATGTGATGACTTCCAGAACGATGTGCTCACCAGTCAGGTTTCCAAAAAGACGGACGGCAAGCGAGATTGGTTTGCTGACTTCTTCAAGGATGTTGATCGGGAGCATGATCGGTGTTGGTTTGATGTAGTGCTTGAGGTAGTTTCCAAAGCCCTTGACCTTGATCCACTGGAAGTGGAAGTAGCTGACGGCTGTTAGAGCCAGTGCCAGCGTCACCGAAAGGTCGGTTGTTGGGGCGATGATCATTTTAATGTTGATGTGGCCATAGAACGGAACCGTAAGGCTTGAGATGATTCCCAGCAGGTTTGAGATGACAATGAAGCCAAACAGTGTACCAACAATGACTTCATATTTTTCACCGTCGTGACCAAGAATCATGTTTGTCAAACCCTTTACAGAGCCAACGAGCATTTCAGCCAGGGCTGCAAGAGTGGAACCTTTCTTCTTCAGGCCTATTCCGAGAATTATTATGATTGCTGCAAAGATGAGTCCGGCGATTATTACTGCGAAGAAAGTGTTTGTTAGCTTATGACCCCACAAAACAAACGTTGTGAACTGTGGCCCGACAGGGATGCGTTCATGCACAACCGCCGTTCCGCCAAACAAACCGGTGATGTAGGGAACTGCAAGAAGAGCGAACGACCAGCCGAAAAGACCGAACACAAGAACCTTTGTCATGTACTTCGTCAGCTTGTCAAAAGCAACCTTGAGGAAAAGAGCCAGAATCAGACCAACATAGACAAGGTTTGAAAATGGAGCTAGTGCAGATACTTGTGACGCTGCAATGCCATAACCGATTCCAAGCACCAGAAGAATGACCAGCCATGTGAAGTTTTGCTGGAAGAGCGGTACTTTTGACTTTGCTACCTTTGCTTCTTCAGACATCAATTGCCTCCATCCTTGTTTTTGCGGATGTAGATGATCCACCACAACCCTGAACCTACTGCAAATCCGGACATTGAAGAAAGAATGCCGGCTATTCCGTATACCTTGTCCCAAAGAGTCAGGAGAAGCGGCAAGC
The DNA here is from genome assembly GCA_964472265.1 of uncultured Caldisericales bacterium. GTDB lineage: Bacteria > Caldisericota > Caldisericia > JAAYUI01 > JAAYUI01 > JAGNLA01. Next base: position 94,510 of record CAYYJO010000001.1, read on the forward strand.
ACATGACGATCACTGCACCCATTGACCTGAGAGGATTGGAGACGGCTGGAATGCCTTTCTCCATCGACTTTCTTGTCTGCGAGAACAGTGTCTGGAACCAAATATAGCCCAATCCGGCTCCCCAAGATAAACAAACGATGATGATCAAGTAAATCACAGCTTAAACCTCATTAAGGATTTTACCCCGGCTACAAGGCCACAAAGCATGAGCACAAGAAAGAAAATTGGCATTGTGTGCAACCAGCGGTCAAGGAAAAACCCGGCTAAACCACCAAGGGTAAGTGGTACAAGGAACATGACAAGCACCGTGATTGCTGTCATTCTCGACTTCACCATTTCAACTGCAATATTGCCTGTCTTCACGATCCAAACCCACTTGCAGCTACGGATAGTGCGCTGTAGATTGCTGGAAGCAACCCGATGATCAACGTTCCGGCTGTGCAGATGAAAGCTGAAATGGTTGCCGGATTGCTCAAATATGTCATTGAGAGTTTGTCAGTGTCGCCGTTTTCAATGTACATGGCTTTTGCGATGTTGAAGTAGTAGAAGGCTGACAGAGCCGAATTGAGGACTGCAGCGATCACGATCCAGTAGATGCGGGCGCTGATAGCGCTTGAGAAAACCCAGAGCTTTCCAAAGAAACCTGCAGTGAACGGGATTCCAAGCAAAGACACAAGGGCAATTGTCATGCACAAGGCCAGCGCCGGATGGGTTTTTGAAAGTCCTTTGAAGTGGTCGAGTGTCGTTCCACCACGTTCCTTTTCCACGACTTTTATTATTGAGAATACGGCGATGTTCATAAGGGCGTATGCGGTTACATACATCAATACACCATAGATTGCCTTGTCTTTCACGGCGGGATCAGCAAAAATCACGACCACCGAGATGAGCATATAGCCAATCTGTGCAATCGAGCTGTAAGCCATGATCCTTTTGACTTCAGTCTGGAGAAGGGCTGTGATGTTGCCATAAGTCATTGAGGCAACCGAAATGCCCATAAGAATGTAGGAAAGCAAATCCCTGAACAACGGGTAGGCTGGAACTGCAAACCCTGCAAACCTCGACAGGGCAACGAGAGCACCTATTTTTGGAGCGACTGATATGAAAGCTGTTGAAACTGGCGGTGCTCCCTCGTAAACATCTGGCGCCCAGAAATGGAACGGTACTGCTGCAACCTTGAACGAAAGTCCGGCTATCACAAGCAGGAATCCGATCGTGTAAGCGTTGATCAGACCCAGTGAGCCGATTGTCTCGACATTGACCTTTGCAATCGAGATAAAATCAAAGCTCTTGGTAACCGAGAAGATCAGCGAGATGCCGTAGATTGTTATCGCTGAAGCAAACGCTCCAAGCAGGAAGTATTTGACAACGGCTTCCTTTGGCCGGATGTCGCCAGTCTTGAGTCCTGCGAGCATGTAAAGCGGAATCGATGCGCACTCGATTGTCAGGTACAGGACAAGCAGGTTTGAGGTCTGTACCATGACCATCAAGCCACCGATCGAAAGAAGCAGCAGGAACAGGAATTCACCTTGGCGCTTTGACTCGACCGAGAACATGTCCATGCTTGAAAGCAGAACCGGATAGGCGATCAGAAGGAGTAGAACCCTGCAAAATGCAGCAACATTATCCTGAATGATCAGCGAACCTGCCGGATTGGAACCGGCCATCAAACCAACATCTTTGCCAAGCACAACCAAAGCTGTAGTAATGATAACAAAAGAGAAAACACCAAGAACCCAGTTTTTTCTCGGCATCCTGATCACCGACGCCAGCAACAGAAGGCAGGCGCCGACAAAGACCACTATCTCAGGTATGAAGTAGTCGAGTCTCATGATCCCAGCCTACTTCACAAACATCTGGTTTATCAATGTTATGAATGGAAGCGGGAATATGCCAATGAAGAAACTGAATCCGAACAATGGGAGGGCAGCGATGATTTCTCTGAAGTCAGCATCTTTTGCCGGTTGGTGTCCATCATCATGGGCAGCGACAGCGTGTGAATCGTGACCATGAGCATCATCGGTTTCTGGTGCACCTTTCGGTTTTCCAAACATTACCCTCTGCATCATCCACAGCATGCAGGCTGCGTTTATGAGAATTCCAATGACAGCGACCCATGGTGACCAGTCAAAGGCGAGGTATGAGCCGTTCATCGAGAGGAATTCACCAACAAAACCGGAGAGCGCCGGAAGACCTATCGAAGCAAACGAGGCGATGATCAACATGATTGCAATGACTGGAATCTTTGAGCCCATACCTGTGAGTTTTGAAATCTCTCTGGTGTGTTCCCTTTCATAGATGTAGCCGACGAGAAGGAAGAGCAGTCCGGTTATCAGTCCATGGCTGAACATAACCAGAATTGCACCCTGGAGGGCAACCTGCGAACCTGTCCAGGCGTAGGCTGCAACAGCTAGAAGAACGAAGCCCATGTGGTTTACTGATGTGTAGGCAACGAGCTTCTTTAGGTCTTTCTGGATCAATGCGCAGAAGGCTCCATAGACAATGCCAATCACAGCAAGGATTGCCATTGGCAACGCCCACCATTTTGCTGCCTGAGGAAGGATTCCGACACCGATTCTGATGAGACCGTAGCCGCCCATCTTCAGGAGCACACCGGCAAGGAGAACCGAAATTGGGGCAGGCGCTTCGACGTGGGCATCAGGAAGCCAGGTGTGGAACGGGAAGGCCGGAATCTTGATGGCAAACGCAAGGAACATGGCTCCGAATGCAGGGAGGGCGAGTGCCCAGTTTGAAAATGAACCGCTCATTTTTACAAGATCAGGGATTGAGAATGTGTGTGTTGGAGCTGTGAAATAAATCGCAAGGATGGCCACCAGCATGAACAGCGAGCCAACCAGTGTGTAGATGAAGAACTTGATCGAGGCGTAAAGTTTTCGTTCACCGCCCCAGATGGCGATCAGGAAGTACATCGGGACAAGGACGATTTCCCAAAAGACGTAGAACATGACCAGGTCGAGAGCCACAAAAACACCAAGCAAGCCGGTGATCAAAAGCAGGTAGAGAGAGAAATACTCCTTGACCCTGGTTTTGATGGTGAAGCTGGCAAGGCAGGCGGTGACCGAAAGAAGGCAAGTCAGGAACACCAGAAGCATCGACATGCCGTCAACACCAAGGTGGAAACTGATACCCAAATCCTTGATCCATGGGGTGAAGTCCTGCAC
>CAYYJO010000002.1:0-66661 GCA_964472265.1 uncultured Caldisericales bacterium
CGCAACTGATGGCAGCAAGCTTATCATTGCTGATTCTGCCAATTGCAGGGTGCAGGAACTTCAGCTGGACGGCAATTTTATCAGAAGCTATGGCGAAAAGGGCAGAGGCCCAGACAAGCTGTTTTTCCCGAGCGATTGCACAATTGGTGACTCTGGAAAAATCTACATCTCTGACACTTACAACCACAGGCTTGCAATCTTTGACCCAAAAACTGAATTCTTCTATGATTTTGGTCAAAACGGCGGACCAGGCAACATAAATTACATGACTCCAGCTGTCTGCCCCGAAGAAAAGCAAGACCCAAAGGCATTTGGTTGGTTCAATTTCCCCCAGGGAATCGTCATCGATGAGTACGGATGCTACATCGCCGACACTTTCAATCACAGGGTTCAGTACATCGAATATGGCGAGATATTTAAGACCAACCCGTTCCTGATTTCTCCACTTATCGTTGACTTCGGTGTGGTTGGCAATGGCCAGGACTCCACACAGAGAATTCAAATCAAAAATCTGTCAGGCGGCGAAATCTCAGGCATTATTGAAATTCCTGAAAGTGCAAGCTCGTGGCTCAAAACCCACAGCACGTCCTTCACTGGCGACGAATCGCCAATCGAACTCTACGTTGATGCCGAAGCAGAGCAAAACACATACAGCACAACAGTAACCATCATCACAAACAAGGATACCGGAGACGAACATACACAGATTACAGTCAAGGCTGTAGTCGGTGAAAACTTTGGCTTCACTGTAGACGCTGACGCTTTCATCAATTCTGAGTCAACAGACAGGTTTGATATTCCAATCAAAATCACCGCCCAAAACAACTTCACAGGGAACGTGGCGCTTGATATTATTCAGGTTCCATCAGGAACATACGGCCAGTTCTCGGTCAGAATGGTAAACCTCGCCAAACAGAACGATTCGGTTCTGACAATCAAGGGTTCAAAAACACTTGGAAGGGGCATCTACAGAATCCACGTCAAAGCTCAGAGCTTACAGATCAACGCAACTGTCGAACGCGACATCTGCATCATCGTCTCAAGATCAAGGACATACGATAACAAAACCGTTTTGATCGAAACCTTCACGGCAAAATGGTGCATCAACTGCCCATACGCCCACAGAGCAGCCGAAAGGCTCCTTGAAGAATACGGTGACACCAAGGTTATCCCGCTCATGTACTACGTTGAGGCAAAAGATGATGACGTCGAGCCATTCCTCTACTACCACCCAGCCGACAACAGGTATAAAACCATGGGCAGCTTCGGTCTTCCAACCACCTTCTTTAACGGCCAGAACTCAACCGTCGGTGGAGACAATGACGAGGAAAGAAAGAAAGCTCCCAAGGACAAACAGCCTTGCGACAGATTCACAGGCACGACATTTACATACCTGAGATACAAGCAGGAGGTAGAGAAAGGTCTATCCGAGCTTTCACCATTGAAGATGTTCATCGAATCCAACGTAAAAGATGGCTATATAGATGCAAACATAAACATCGAGACCCTGCAGCAGATCGACAACAAGAACCTGTTCCTCTATGTCGTTCTTTCGGAAGACAACATCTTCGACCCAGGCGTAAACGGCGACGAGTACCACAACCTCGTTGTCAGGGAGATGTACACTACTGAAAAAGGTGAGCCAATCAACCTTGTCACCGGTACCACCTATAAAAAATCAATGCATCTGAAACTCCCGGCATACGTTGATGAAAATAACGCAAGGTTCATCGTCTGGATCCAGAGAAACACATCAAAAGAAACTATTCAGACCCAGGCAATCAAACTCAACTATCAGGGCATCAAAAACTCAATCCTGGTTCAGACCGAGAGCCCGACAGTATCGATTGAAATCGACAAGGAATCATCGGTAGATTATCATCTTACAAACGCCGGAAGCTACACCGAAAAGGTCACAATCAACCCGACTCTCTCTGTTGAAGGCTGGGACTGGTCGCTTTATGAAGGCAACAAGGAACTACCAAAGAAAGAAATTCAGATCACCCTTGAGCCAATGCAGAGCATGACCATCACGGCAAAGATCAAACCCCCATCAAACGCCAATCCAGGCACCAACGCCCAGCTGAGTCTCAACGTTGGAACCGGCAAAATCGATACCACAGAGAGCACAGTCTCGCTTGTTAGCATTCCAAAACTCCCGCCAGATTTCAAAATGAACGTACCTGTTTCAAGGATTGACCTTTCGAGACGAACGACTTCGACCATAACAATCCCTGTCCAACAGATCAATGGATTCGACGGTGTCGTGACCCTCACAAACTGCACCCAGAACCCATCAATCGGCGTAGAAATCTCACCAATCACCGGCATCCCGCCGTTTGATGTTACTGTGACTGTTACAGGCGGACAGGAGCTCACTCTCGGAGACCACAGGATTTGCCTGCTGGCAACCGGTATTGCTTCAACAGGTGAAACCGTAGAACACAAGACAGAAATCCCGGTAAATGTTCTTTATGCAAACATCGTTCTCGGTGCCAATCCCAAAAAGGTTGTAAGTTGCTCTGAGAACCAGTCATGCCACAGCACAAATGTAGAGATAGCCGTGAACACACCGGTTGAAATTTCAGAGTGCAAGTTCAGCGTCAGATACGACCCAACTGTCCTGACAACCTCGCACAGGGCTATCGGCTCATTCCTTGGTTCGAACGCCACTATGGACTTCATCGACAGGGCATCAGAGGGACTGATAACCGTCCACATAAAAGGAAAGCTCTCAAAGGGTGAAGGAATGCTATGCTCCATCATGATGAGGGGTGTAAAGGGAGTAAGCAAGGCCGGATCACAGATCGAAGTCTGTGACGTTTCCATGTACAACGACAAAGGCCAGCCTGTTCTCACCAACATCGGATGCACTGCCTCAAAAGTCGACATCATCTCACAAATTGCACCGCCAATCCTGAACTGTGATGTGAAAGACGGAGCAGTATTCGATCAGGAATACTACACAATCACAGGCACATGCAAATCAACCGATCCTGACTATCACACCAATCTAACCATCAACGGAAGGCCGGTCATTGTAAAATCTGACTGGACATGGGAATACGTCGCCAAACTTCGTGAAGGCATAAACCAGTTCGTCATCATCGCAAAAGATGAAACAGGTGGTTCAACCGGTCTAAAGTTCACTATTGTCCGCGACAGCACTCCTCCACAAATAGGCATCACAAACATCAAAGATAACGGTCACACAAGAAATCCGTTCTTCAACCTCGAAGGCTGGGTCGATGAGAAGGTTGACCTTACAATCAATGATGAACCGGTTGAAATCAATCAGTTCAAGGAATTCTCAAAACCGCTCAAACTGGTCAAAGGACCGAACAAAATCACACTCAGAGCCACTGACCAGCTTGGGAAAGTCACAGAACTTGTGATAACAATCTGGCTTGATTCAAAGACAGAGATAAACCTCTGGCTGAACCAGACCAAATACACAATCGACAGCAAAGCGTTAAGCCTTTCGACGGCGCCGACCTCGAGTTCGCCACCGCTTCCGAAGGATCTGGCTGGCAACACGTTCATGCCAATTCGAGAAGTGGCTGAGGCATTGGGAGCGACCATCGCATGGGATGCCATCGAAAAGAAAGTCACAATCACCCAGAATCTTGAGGATAAGACGAAAACAATCGAGCTTTGGATCAACAAAAAAACGGCCAGAATCAATGAAGCCGAAGTCAGAATGGACGAAAAGGGCAAGCTCTACCCGGTCATTGTGGCCGGAAAGACGCTTCTTCCGCTGAGGTTCGTTGCAACCGCCCTTGGCGCTTCGGTTGAATATGTGGCCAAGGAAAAGAAGATCGTCCTGATCTATCCTGTCGACATGAACTAGGAATGGGCTGGCTGCCTTCTCCAAATCAAACCAGATGGCTGGCGGCTGGGCTTTGTACAGGCCTTGCCGTCGGTCTTGTTGTCGGGATAGCCATTTCAGGCATCAGACCGGCAACAAGGGAGAACTCCATAAACCAATCAAAATCTGCGGCACAATCGCTTGGCTGGGATCAACTGGACAGCGTCTACAAATCCTGCCAGGCATTCACAATCTCAAGAAATCCAACACTGTACAAGAACCTTCTGGCTGCAATCGGTGACAGGTTCTCAATCCTTGCCAAGACACCAGTCCAACCGAAAGTAGTCGATTTGGAGAAGCCGACAGAAACCAAATCGTCAATAGTGGCCAAGCCAGTGATTTCATCGGTTGCGCCGACTCCTGCACCATCAAACGGCAAATACCTTGACGGAACCGGAGAAATAGACATCAATTCTGCAACATTGGAGCAAATAGACGCCGTTTACCGAATGTCAATAAATACTGCAAAAGACATCTTCAATTACATCAGAACCAAAGGCCCGATCAAAACCTTCGATGAACTGGATTCAATTTCTGGCGTCGGGACAAAAACCATCGAAAAACTGAGGTCTGCTTTCCACATCAGCCGATGATGAAGCCTGTTCAGTCAACTGCGATTGCATTTGCTACAGGTTGTGCGCTTGGGATGATTCTTGGCATTCCACTGATTTACCTCATCCCTTTGCTGTTGGTTTCTGCTTCAATCTGGATTGTTCCAAAGTTTGATCACCTACCAAGACATATGCTTTTCTTCCTTATCGCCGGTATGATTCTTGTTTCCTACGCAAGGTCAGGGACCCAGGAATTTCCAGTTTCAGGGTCAAAATATTCAGTCAAAGGAACAGTGACTTTCGTCAGGGAGTCCAGCCCAAAAAGGTCAGTCTTTGAAATGAAGGTCAAAGAAGCTAACCCATCAGGCCTTCCGCTGACTATGGCTCGGTGCTACACCATCCAGAACGACAAACTCAAATCCGGCGATGTTGTCGAATTCACAGCCTACACGAGGACGCCGGCGACAGCAACCAACCCTGGAGAGTTCGATTTTGCCCAGTATCTGATGACAAATGATGTAGGAGTAATGCTTACATCTTCCGAAATGCCCAGGATAGTAGGCTCGGTAGTGTCACCTTCTGTTGTTGCTGACAGAGTAAGATCGGCATTCGATTCCGTGTTCGTGGCCAACTTACCACAGAGACAAGCTGATCTTCTTGATAGCATGGTTTTTGGCAGACGTGAGCTCCCGGATGACATCTCAAGAAATTTTTCAAGAACCGGAACAAGCCACATAGTCGCAGCCTCCGGTTTCAACATTTCAATCGTCACAATCACCATGCTTTACCTTATGCTCTGGCTTACTGGCAACAAAAAGGCTGCCCTGATCTGCGCCATTGTCATTGCCATCTGTTATGCAATGATCGCCGGATTTTCTCCATCGGTTTCTAGGGCGCTTTTGATGGCTGTACTTTCTATCGGCGCCCAACTTTTTAACCGCAGGCACGCAACATCTTCAGGGCTTGCCCTGTCTGTCATCATTTTGTTGGCCATAAATCCATTGTGGATCGCTCAGGCCGGTTTTCAGCTCTCATTCCTGTCTACCATGTGCCTGTTCGTAATCGCACCGGTCTTGTTTGAACTTGAAAAGAAAAAACCATGGCCGGTCAAGATTCTTACCCTGATTCTGATCACAACAGTCATCCAATTGCTGGCGTTGCCTGTTTTGGCAACCAACTTCCACTCAATTTCGCTGGTTTCACCAATTGCTAACCTTATTGTCATTCCTGTTTCAACCATTCTGACGCCTTTGGGACTGCTGGCCTCAGTTTTCGGAGTCATCCTGCCACCAATGGGCACTCTGCTATGCCTTATCGCTTATCCGATCCTTATTATTCTGGACAAGGCCATTGAAATCCTTGCACAGCCTTCATGGGCATTGTTGTCGATTGGAAATGTTTCCGCCTATGCCTGGATTTTCTACTACATCAGCGCAGGTTTTGGGCTGGCTTTGATCACCAAAGCCAAAGCGTTCACTCAGAGAAACATGAAACTGGTGGCCGTTACAGTTATTGCCGTCTCGATGTCTGTATTGTGTGGAATCGCCTCCTCGGGCTCGTCAAACAACGGCCAGATAACGTTCCTTGACGTTGGTCACGGCGATGCGATATTCATTCAGACACCTTCAGGAAAAACCGTTCTTATTGACGGCGGAGGAGGCGCCCCCTACCTGCCGTCCGGTGATACAGGCGCAAGAATTGTCATTCCTTTCCTTAGGTTCATGGGTATCAATCATCTCGACTATATCATCGCCACACATCGCGATCAGGATCACATTGGTGGGCTTACTGCGGTCATTAATGAATTTCCGGTCGGTGAGATTTTCGATTCAGGCGTTAAATCCGACACCTTCGAAGCAAGGGATTTTGAACTATCCATAAAAAACAAGCGCATCAAAGCAACAACTCCCAGCCCCGGACAGGAACTCCCGATTGACCCAAAAACAAAAATCATCTTTCTTGGCCCACCAAATCCTTTGAATCAAGGTCAAACAAAAGCTGATGTAACAAACAACAACTCAATTGCCTGCATTTTTGAGATGGATGGAGTGAGAATTCTTTTTGGCGCAGACATACAGACTGAGGCAATGGTTCAGGAAATTGGCCTTGGAAGTCTTATAAAAGCAGACATTGTCAAGATTCCTCATCACGGTGGCTACACACCCGGTTTCCCCAGATGGATCGATCAGGTGCAACCCAAACTGCTTGTAAATTCAGATTCAGCAAACGATGGAACCGGCATCGATACAAGGATTGAAGCAAGTATTTTTGAGCGAAACATTCCGATTGTATCGACGGCCGACATGGGAGCTATCACAATTTCAATCGATAAAGGCGCCTGGACGGTTGAAGGTTTTACCAGAAAATAAAAAAGACCCCCGAATCCGAAGGTCTTTTTATGTCAGCTGAAAGATTATTTTCCCAAAAGTCTCTTTGCAACGGCAAAAATTTCGTCACGGTTGCACTTGAAGTGGGCAAGTAGCTCTTCCGGTTCGCCGGATTCACCGAAGCGGTCTGCCATGGCCACAAATGCCATTGGCGTTGGCAGCTCTTTCCCAAGCGCCATCGCGACCATCGAGCAGAGTCCACCGTAAATCTGATGTTCTTCGGCGACCAGCACTTTCCCTGTTTTCTTTGCAGAGGTCAAAAGTGTAGCCGTGTCGAGGGGTTTTACGGTGTGCATGTTGATGATTTCGCAATCAACGCCTATTTTTGCAAGTTCTTCCGAGGCTTTCATCGACTCAAAAACCATGACACCGTTTGCTACGATTGTGAGATCTTTTCCTGATTTGATGATGTTTGCCTTGCCAATTTCGAAAGGAGTTGCGTCATCGGTGATGGTCTGGACAGGAGCTCTCCCAAAACGGATGTAGGCTGGGCCAGGTCTGTAAGCTGCAGCCATCGTTGCTTTTTTGGTTTCAACGTGGTCGCAGGGAACAAGAACGGTCATGTTCGGAATCGAAGCCATGATTGCAATATCTTCGAGCGCCTGATGGGTTGCACCGTCCGGGCCAACTGAGATGCCTGCGTGTCCGCCTATATTAACGTTGAGATTGCTGTAGGCAACCATTGTTCTCATCTGCTCCCAGGCCCTGCCGGTCACAAACACGGAATAACTTGAGGCAAACGGGATTTTTCCGGCAATCGCCAATCCTGCTGCAACACCGATCATATTTTGTTCGGCAATGCCCATCTCAAAGAACCTGTCAGGAAACTTCTCCTGAAAACGGTTTGAAGAGGTCGATTTTGCTAGGTCTCCATCGAGAGCGACGATCCTTGGGTCTTTCAAGCCAAGTTCGATGAGACCGTCTGAATATCCGTATCTTGTAGCTTTCGGTTCAGCCATTGTTCCTCCTAGTCGACCGTTATGGTCTTCGAGACGTTCCTAGGATAGTCTGGTGAATATCCTTTTTCAACACACAGGTGATAGGCAAACATCTGCATGAAAACTGTGGCAATGACTGGCACGATTGCGTACTGACTGTACGGAAGCTCGTAGAATACTGTCGAATTCTGCTGCAGAGCCTCGTGGGGAGGAGCAACGGTTATTGCTGTTCCAAGCCTGCAGGTGACTTCGTTTATGTGAGAGAGGGTCATGTGCGAATCCTCGGCAGTGCTCAAGTAGAAAACAGGATAATCCTTTGTCACAATCGCCAGTGGGCCATGCTTGAACTCGACTGAATCCATGCCTTCACAGTGGGCGTAGGAGATTTCCTTGACTTTGAGCGCTCCTTCAATGGCCGAAGCATAGGTAATGCCGTGACCAAGGCTGTAGAAATCAGTATTATCCTTATACTTCCTGGCAAGCTCGTGAGCCTGGCCATCCATTTTTTGAATCGTATCCCTGATTGCTTTCGGGATGAGTGCCAGATCGTCTGGAAGTGTGCCAGCCCTGCCCTTGAGCTTTGCAACTTCTGTGGCTATTCCAAGGAACAACACCGCCTGATTGGTGAATGTTTTTGTGGCAGCCACAGCAATTTCAAGGTTTGAAACCAACGGCAGATAGCGCCTTGATCTCATCATGAGCGTTGAGCCGATGACGTTTACAATTCCAAGAACCCTGTTTGCCATGCCCTTTTCGGTGAGCATGTTCAAAACGTTGATCAAATCTTTTGTTTCACCTGACTGAGAGACAAGCACGAACAAGTCATCAGGTCTCACACCTTCACCAAACTGCTGGAGGAATGAGCCGGCAACCACGGGGAAAGTGGCGCAACCGGCAAGTTTGTTGAGAAAATAGGAACCCATGACGCAGGCATTGTAGCTTGAGCCGGAACCGACAAGATAAACATGGTTTGCATCGGCGAGCTCTTCGGCAAACGGAACAAGATCCTCGGAGTTTTTCAGGTAGTCAAGCAGAGCCTGTGCCCTCTCCGGCTGTTCATCGATTTCCTTTGCCATGAAGAACGGGAACTCACCTTTTGATGCAGTTTCGGCCGACATGCCGGTTTCAATCGGGTCACGGTCGATCTTTTTGCCAGTCTCAATGCTCCTGATCTCGTATTCCTTTTCGTCAAATTCGACGTACTCGCCGTCATTTAGCGGGATGATTCTCTGTGTTAGGGGAAGGATCGATGGAAGGTCTGATGAGGTGCAGATGAAGCCGTCGCCAACGCCGAGGTAAAGCGAGCTGCCCATCTTCGTGCAGTACATCTTTTTGCCGGCAAGCGAACAGATTGCGTAGGCATAGTCGCCTTTCAGGATGTGCCTCGCCTCCCTGATTGCCAGATCCATGTCGCCATGCCTGTTATACTGCTCTTCAACCACGTGCACGACCACTTCGCCATCGTTTTCACCCCTGAAGATGTGGCCTTTTGCTGTGAGTTCGCGTCTGAGCTGGATTGTGTTGACGATGTTGCCGTTGTGTGCGCCGACAATTCTGCCTCTCGTGTCGAAGTGTGGCTGGGCGTTTCTCTGAGCCGGAACACCGAAAGTTGCCCAACGGAGCTGAGTTATTCCTCTGTTTCCGACTAGTTCCGTAAAATTGAGACGCTTGGCAACGTCATCAACCTTGCCGACGTCCTTTCTCAGATCGGCTTCTCCGTTTTTGGTGATGGCAACGGCGCCAACCGAGTCATAGCCACGATAGATCAGGCTTCTGGCAGCGTTTGTCAGTACCTGCCCCATCTCTTTCTTGTCGTCAGCGTAAACAACACCGAATATTCCACACATGTCTCACTCCTTGTCGATTGAAGTTCTGCCCCTGATTGCCTCAGAGAGCGTGACGGTGTCAGCGAATTCAATTTCTGTTCCAATTGGGATGCCTGAGGCTATCCTGGTTATGACGCATCCTGAACCTTCAAGTTCACGTCTTATGTACATGGCCGTTATGTTGCCTTCGTGTGTGAGGTTTGTGGCAAGGATCACTTCCCGGATTCCATCGCCTTTCACCCTTTTGATGAGCGCAGCAATGTTGAGTTTTTCTGGCCCAATTCCCTGTGCCAGTCTGATTGTTCCACCGAGAACGTGGTATACGCCCCTGAAAGTGCCAGCCTTTTCAATGGCAAGCAAGTCTCTTGCCTCTTCAACAACCATAATCAAGGCGTGATCGCGCTTGGCATCGATGCAGACCCCGCACTCACCACCATCACTTAGGTTGTGGCAGACAGGGCATCGTTTGACTTTTTCGTGAAGAGTCGCTATTGCATTTGCTATTTCCTGAGCCTCGGACGGTTCCATGTTCAGGATGAAAAGTGAAAGCCTTTCAGCTGACTTTGGGCCGATTCCAGGCAGTTTGTAGAGGTTGTCGACAAGTTCCTGGAAAGCCCTGACAGGGTAGCTCATTGGTTGAGCAGTTCCATCGTCTTTCTTGCTGCTTCGTTTCTTGAGTCTGCCTGTGCGCTTGATATTGCCTGCAGGATGAGTTTTGAGAGGTCGTCGGGTTTAAGTCTTATGGCCTCATCATTGAGCTTCATTCCGATGACTTCCAGCTTGCCATTGGCAACCACTGTCACTGTTGCGTCACCTTTTTTCATTTCCTTCTCGAACTTCATAGCCGAGAGTTCTTTCTCAAGTTTTTGCTGTTGGGCTCTGAGTTTGTTTGCGTCCTTGAGCATGTCCATGAATCCCATCAGTTCACCTCTGCCTTTCCGCCGAACAGGTTGAATGCCTGCTTCACCTGTTCATCTTCCAATATGTCTTTTGCTTCAATTTTTTGCAATTTGACGACAATCTGCATCTCCGAACCATAAACTTTTTGTGCAATTGTCTTTAGTTTGAGTATGTTTGCCGGTTCTGTGAGCCTTGCTTTTTCAAATTCTGCGTCCGAGGGGAATGTGAGCGATATTGTGCCGGATTCCTCAGTCAAGCCTATGAGTCTTGAAAGGAATGCAAAGAGAATTACGTCGGATTCTTTGGCTGCCGATTTGAATCTTTCCACAGGATTTCCGTCAGTTGATGGTGCAGCAACAACGGTCTCGGGCTGCTGGGTTTGTGGCTCCGTCGGCTTTTGTTCATCGATTGGCTGGGTTTTGGGGGGTTCTGGTTGTGGCGGAGGTGGAGCTGCTGGTTTGGGTTGAGATTCAGATTTTGATTTTGCTACATGTGCTTCGGAGACTGGCCTTGCAGGTTCGCCTGAAATCAAATCCAGCACTGCCATTTCAAGTGAAGCCAGAGCCGAGAAGGCATACTTCATCTGAGAGACAAGCTCCCTGAATTTGACCTCTATCCACCTTAATTTGTCAAAATTAAAAGATTTAGCTTCCTGCTCAATCAAAGCGACATCGATGGCGTAATCGGAGGCCAGATCAGACTTTGTCATGCCAATGGCGGCGAGCATGAGAATATGGAATCTGGAAAGCAGGTCTTTCGCCATTTGCTCAGGCTCCCTGCCATCACGGTAAGCGTTCCTGATCAATTCTATCGTTTGTTTGGACTGATTGCCGGCGATGCCCATTACAAGGCTATGGACAAGTCGTTCACCGGTCAGGCCAAGCATGGCTGCAACATTTTCATTGTAAATTGCACCTTCAGTAAACGAAGCAATCTGGTCGAGCATCGACTCGGCGTCCCTGAGTGAACCGTTGCTCTCGATTGCAATCATTCTCAGGGCTTCGTCTGTTATGTTTATGTTTTCGGCATCGGAAATCTTGCGAAGAAGCTGTACCTGACTGTCTGTTGGGATGCGCTTGAGGTCAAACCTCATACAACGACTCAGGATGGTAACGGGAATTTTGTGAGGTTCGGTGGTGGCGAGCAGAAAAATAACGTGTGGAGGCGGTTCTTCGAGGGTCTTCAGCAGTGCGTTGAAAGCTTCGTCAGTGAGCATGTGAACTTCATCGATGATGTAGACTTTGTATCGGGACATTGCTGGCGCAAACTTCACTTTTTCGCGAAGCTCACGAATGTCGTCCACTCCCCTGTTTGAGGCTGCGTCAATCTCTATGACGTCCAGACTAGTGCCGTCCTTGATTGCCACACAGCTTGCACAAACCTGGCAAGGATTTGGCGTTATTCCTTCCTTGCAGTTGACCGATTTTGCAAGGATTCTGGCAAACGAGGTTTTTCCGGTTCCCCTCGGCCCGCAGAAAAGGTAGGCATGGGAAATCTTTTGTGCTTTGAGCGCGTTTTTGAGCGTTCTTACAACAAAATCCTGCCCGATGATCTGGTCGAGATCCTGTGAGCGCCACTTTCTGTATAACGAAACGTAGTTTTCAGACACAGCATAAAAGTATAGATGGTAAGGGTTGGAAGTCAACAAATCATCACAGTAAGGACATTTCAACACATTGTTGACTTCGATGTGTGGTTTGGGGCGTTGACAATAAAATAACGGTCAGTTATGATTTTTATATCAAATCTTTAAAGGGTGGCAACAAATGCATAAGCTTACTTTCATTCTGGCAATAATGGTTATGCTTTCAGGGTGCATCATCCCTCCTCGTTCAGGCAAATGGGAGTGCTTGTCAGGGACAAAGACTGAATATCTGGTTCCGTCAAACTCAAACATTCACTACAGCAAACAATGGACTTACGGCAATTGGAAGCCCGTCTCAATCGTCGGGGATCTCGAAGCCTCAAAGCAGCTCCAGAACTGCAAGATAAATGACAGACAAGTAAAAAGAACTGCCGGATCATGGATTTATGCAAGTGACCCAAAATTCTCCTGGAACAATCCGCCAATTTTTAAATCCGAAACTCCAAAACCAGCTCCAGGCTCAACCATCCCCCCGGAACCACCAGATGCAATCTACCCATCCATTTACAGACATTTCTTCAATGCCGACGAGATTTCTTCCGGTACACTCTACGTAAGCGTTGTCGGTTCAGTGGATGTTTATATGGATCCACCAGTTGGGACGGCACTGATCAATAATCCAAAGATAATGTCAAAATGCTATCTTGGCCGATCAAACTCACTCAATCAGATGGCGATTGCTTTAGAAAAAATCTACCCTGGAACGCACTGCCTATACTTTGTCCACAAGGCAAACAACAACATCACTTTCTTCGGTCTAAAATACAATCTCGAACTTGCCGAAACCGTCTCCCAGACCAGCGACTGCCTTTGGCCAATCATGTCGGGTGGGTCACATTATACTGTCAGCAATGGCTCAACTGAGTTTCTGGAAACGGAAAATGACTGGAACAACAAAAACGACAAGAGATACCCGAAAGGTATGACACCTGCAGGAACACCCTTTGGTGGTGAGTGGATTTACGGAGTGTGGTCGCCTGTTTCGATCATTCCATGGACGGCTGCAGACAATTATTGGGGTGGTGCCGTTGGCGGGAAACCCTGGTTAAAACAGATGGATCAAGGAGCTTGCTGGATTACCCACAAACCTCATTTCATTCCAGGTGACCCAACCTGGGGTCGTGAAATCACATGGACGAACGTCCCAACAGGTTATACAAGCATATACAGACACACCTTCTCGGTGGACAAGGAGTCATCGGCAAATCTTTACATCTTCACAAACGACATAGTCGACGTCTATTTCGATCCGGTTGAACCCGAACCTGCACGGTGGATTTCAAACACGCTTATCGAGTGGCAGGGACCAAGCCCTCTCCCAATGAATCACCCATGGCAAGATCAGCCCTCATACTACTATGTCGGGAGAGCCGACAAACAAACGCGAGGCATGAAGATAGATCTATCAAACCTCATAACGCCTGGCACTCATACGCTTTATTTCGTGCACAGGAACTCATCCGAACTCAAACCGCTGCCATCAAAAGATTATTATGGTCTACTGTTCACACTTTACATGGAATCAGATTCTGACTATCCAGGCACCGTAAAACCAAGAAAATAAAAACAACCGGACTTTATAACTTGCATTCAAGCCTGGAATGTGGCAAAATTCTCCTAATGTTTACATTTCCGGAGGTTTGAGAGCATGAACAAGTATTACGTAACGACGCCAATATACTACATCAACGATGACCCGCACATCGGCCACGTCTACACCACCATGGCTGCAGACATCATCGCACGATACAGAAAGAGCTTGGGCGCAGAAGTCATGTTTCTCACCGGAACAGATGAAAACGCTGTAAAAATTGACCGTGTTGCCAAACAGAAAGGCATGTCCACTCAAGATTTCGTTGATCAGCTTGCAACCAAGTGGAAAGCATACTTCAAGGATTTTGGCCTCGAATTCAACGATTTCATCAGGACAACCGAAGACAGGCACAAGAAAACCGTCGTAGCCATGATCAAGCAACTGTACGATCAGGGCGATATCTACAAGGGGAAATACGAAGGATGGTACTGCGTTCCTTGCGAAACCTACTTCCTCGAACAGGATTTGAAGGACGGCAACTGCCCGGACTGTGGCAGACCCGTTGAAAGAATCTCTGAAGAAAACTACTTCTTCGCCCTCTCAAAGTACAAAGAAAAACTCCTCAAATACTACGATGAACACCCGGACTTTGTGCTCCCGAAATCACGTTACAACGAGATTTACTCAATCCTCAAGGGCGACCTGAGGGACAAGTCATTCACAAGAACCGGGATGGAGTGGGGCATCAAGGTTCCATTCGATCCTGACCACGTTGTGTACGTCTGGGCCGATGCACTTTGCAATTATCTGACAGCCGTGGGTTACATGGACGACAAGGAAAAGTTCAACAAATTTTGGCCAGCAGACGTTCATCTCATAGGAAAAGACATCATCATTTTTCACTGCATCATCTGGCCGGCGATGCTCATGGCTCTTGGTCTCCCACTCCCAAAGCACATCTTCGCTCACGGCTGGTGGACATCCGAAGGCAAGAAGATGAGCAAATCAATCGGAAATTTTGTGGTTCCTCACCTTGAAGTCGAGAGAATCATCCAGTCAACCGGCACATCGAAAGCTCTTGCGCAGGACGCATTCAGGTATTTCCTGTTCAGGGAGCTGCCGTTTGGAGAAGATGGCGACTACTCGAAAACCAACTTTGAAACCCGCTTCAACGCTGACCTTGCAAACGATCTTGGCAACCTGCTCAACCGATCTTTGAAGATGCTTCAGAAAAACTTCGGTGGAAAGGTGCCTGAAGGCAAAACGCTGCCTGACCTTGAAGCCAAATTCAATGAGACGTTGTCACTGTTCCGTGAGAAATTTGAAAATTTCCAGTTCTCGCAGGCTCTTGAAGTACTCTGGGGCTACGTCAATGCGCTCAACACAAGCATCGAAGTCAATAAACCATGGGAACTTGTAAAACAGGGCAAAACTGAGGAACTGGCTAATCTTCACTACTCGCTCATCGACGGAATCGCCCTCATCTCGGGACTCCTCTACCCGTTCATGCCAAACACCGCTTGTGAGTTGGCAAAGGCAACCGGCCTTGCCAACCCGCCATCCATTGACGGACTAAAAAACGGACTTCTGAGACCAGGCACCAAGACTCATGAAACTCCGGTCATGTTCCCAAGAATTGAGAAGAAAGTTCAAAAAGAGGAGATCAAACCGGCACCGGTTCAGTCAGTTCAGCAACCACATCCCGCAGATGAGTTGATCCCAATTGAGGAGTTCCAAAAATTCAAATTCAGGATTGGCAAGGTTTTGACGGCAGAAAAAGTGAAAGACGCCGACAAGCTTTTGAAGCTCACAGTCGACATCGGTACCGAAACCAGAACCGTTGTGGCCGGCATCGCCATGTGGTATCAGCCTGAAGACCTGATCGGCAAACTGATTGTGGTTGTGGCAAACCTCAAACCAGCCAAACTTCGCGGCATCATGTCCGAGGGAATGCTCATGGCTGCAACCGGTTCCGAGTATGTAGCAATACTTTCACCAGAAAAGCCGGTTGAGCCAGGATCAATTGTCAAATAATGCAAATGTTTGACACACATGCGCATCTCGATCTTGTTGACTACAAAGATGAGAGACCGCTTGTAATAAAACGTTCGTTTGAGCAAGGCATCTGCGGAATTGTCAATGTCGGGTTTGATCTTGCTTCGTCTATCAGGTCAATCGAGCTGGCAAGAAACAATGAATTTATCTGGGCTACAGTTGGCATCCACCCTCATGAGGCAAAAACCTGGAACAACGACATGGCCGACAAAATAAGGTCTCTTGCCAAAGAAAACAAAGTAGTGGCAATAGGTGAGATCGGGCTTGACTACTACAGGAACCTGTCCGAACCAAGCCAGCAGATGAAAGCATTTGAAGATCAGCTGGAGTTGGCCAAGGAACTGGACATGCCAATTGTCATTCACAATCGTGATGCTTCCGGCGATGTAGTTCGGACGCTTCAGAAACACAAACCAAAAAACGTTCTCCTGCATTGCTTTTCAGCCGATACAATGGTTGCAAGGTGGATTTTTGACCAGGGGTACATGGTTTCTTTCGGCGGTAGCATAACTTATCCAAGAAACGAATGGGTTTGGGAAGTGGTTCGCATGGCACCTGAAGACAGTTACGTTCTCGAAACCGACTGCCCCTATCTTTCTCCGGTTCCGCTAAGAGGCAAAAGAAATGAACCGGCATACATCAGACATACGCTTGTAAAAGTTTCTAATCTAAGAGATAAGCTTCCAGAAGAAATAGCAGTTACAACAACTGCAAACGCGAAGAGATTTTTCAGGATTGCCTGATCAATCGCCAGGAATCGTTATTTCAATATTTGGTGTGTTTGGTTTGTATTCGATCAATGCACCGAAAACCCAGGCCATGAAATCGATTGGCACACATGTCCTGCTTTCCTTGATTGTTGCAGGATAGAACATGCTCTGGATGGATGGTTTTCCATCGCCCAGCTGAATGACGCAGGCTGATTTGCCAATGCTAAAGGTGACTTTGACCTTGCGTTTTTCGTATTCAAGCGTGGTCTTTTTGGTCGCCGAGTCCCAGGAAACCGAGCAACCGAATGCATCCTCAACAAATCTTACCGGAACCATCGTTACAATTGCCGGAGGAGGCGATTTCCACGGCGCAACCGCAAGTGTGATCGGGGCTCCGCTTAGGAATGCTGTTTTGGAACCAACGGTCATAGTTACATAAGTGCTGGGATTTCTTATAATGTTCACACTCACATTGACGTTTGCATTGCCACCATTTGTATTGATCCTGAGAATGGCATTGTAAGTGTTCGCCTGCTGATTTTTTGCATCGAATGTTACAGTAATTTCCTTGAATTCACCACTGTTGAGCGTGAATTTACCGGGATCAACCGTTATCCAAGATCTTGATGAAAGAATTTCAACATCAAGCTTTCCGCCACCCTTGTTTTGAATGTCGAATGTCTTTGTTGTGGTTTTATTAACCGGGAGAGATGTGACGACAATTTCACTAATCTCAAGTCCAAGTTCGGGGGCTGAATCGCCGTTTGCCAGCGAATAAATGAAGCCGTCATCGGCACCGATGTATACGTTGTTTAGCGCAATGGCAGGTGACGATCTGATTGGATTATCAATGATTTTTGCAGAAAGGGTGGCGCCTGTTGAAAGTCTTACCACCATCATCTTGCCTTCAGTTGTTGTGAAATAGACGTAATCGCCACCGATTGACGGGGTTGAAACAATGTTCTTTTTTACGTTTGTCGACCAGACAAAATCGCCTTTTGCCTCGGTGATGCAGTAAAGTGTTTTTTCTGCGGCGAAGACGATGTTTCCTCTGGCGATTGCTGGCGAAGATTCAATTTTTTTATCGCCAACATCATATTTCCAAATTGTTGAGCCATCCCTGTCGCTTAGGGCATAGACTGAACCGCTCTCGGTTGTCACAACAACTTTTCCAGCTGAATAAGCGGGGGAGGAATTGATGGCGCCGTTTAGTTTAACTTGCCATTTGACCGTCGGTTTTTCGCTCTGCTGAACAATGCCCTTGTTTTTGTCATACGGCGGCTTCATTTCGATGCAATAGAAGTTTTTTGAGGAGCTCCCGAAGTACAGGCAGTTGCCGTAGAAAGCAGGACTGCTCCTTATAACTCCATCAGTTCCGAGATCGGGAAGTCTCCATCTGATTGCCGGATCTCTATTTTTCAAATCGAAGCCATAAAGATAGCCATTGCTTGCGCCAACAACTACGATCTGGAAGGTTTCTGAAATTACTGGCGAAGTGGTTACCGATGCCGATTGGATCGCAAGGTTGTACCTATGGACAAGCCTGCCAGAATCAGCGTTAAGCACCAAGAGGTTTTGACCCCAGGGCATATAGATTTTGCCATCAACCGTTGGCGAGATGGTCAGCTTTGCCTTGGGAAAATCAATTGCTCCGTTTGGCCAGGGCTTCTCTCCATTCTCGGTGTAGTCTGCCAGCCAATTCGACTGGTTTTCAGGGAATTTCCACTGAATCGTGCCGTCTGATGCGTCCAGAGAGTAAAGAACGCCTTTACCTTCGCCTTCAGTGGCCACAAAGCAATCAGTGCCGTAGATGACAGGTGAAGCCGATATTTCTGATTTGAGGTTCTGCTTCCAGTTGACCTTCATGACAGGGGGCTCAACAAATTGGTTTGTGGCCGAGGTTCTCATGTAATTGCCCTTAAATGTAAACCAATCGTTGCCAGCGCCCTTTGCAGGCACAGCAAGACTAGTCAACAATGCAATCGCTAGGGCAATCTCAATCCTCAAGCGGTTGGACCCAGCCATTCTCTAAACAAACCTCCGATAGTGTCTGTACGGCCAAATCATACTCTTCCGGCGTAATTCTTCTGTCCAGACCAACAATTTGGCTGGCATGGTGTGCCGGAAAGTACTGGCTCATTAGAGAAATATACACATCTTTGATATTTTTTGCAATCCATTCAAGAACATCGCTTGAACCCGACCTGTTTTCCGGCAACACAAGATGTCTGATCAGAAGGCCTTTTCTTGCGATGCCATCAACAATCTCCAATTGCCCCACCTGACGATGCATCTCGAGGACGGCAAGCCTGTTGTTTTCAACATAATTTGGCACACCCGAATTTATTTTCGCCATCTCGTCGTCGCCATACTTCATGTCTGGCATGTAAATCTGTATTACGCCTTCAAGTAGCCTTAAGACCTCGATTTTTTCGTAGCCTGAGTCGTTAAAGAGAATAGGAATCGTTAACCCGTTTGCTCTGGCGATGTTGATGGCATGGGCAATTTGTGGGATATAATGGGTGGGTGTTACAAGATTTATGTTATGGCACTTGCGTTTCTCAAGATTTAACATAATTTTAGCCAAATCGGGCACGTCCACCTCATAGCCGTTGTCCAACTGTGAGATCTGGAAATTCTGACAAAATTTGCACGACATTGTACAATGTGAAAAAAATATAGTCCCGGAGCCGTTTATTCCAGATATCGGAGGTTCTTCGCCATGATGTGGCCCGTTTGAGTTTATCTTGACAGTAGCCCCTGCCCTGCAGTAGCCTTTTTCTCCATTCAATCTGTCGGCATGGCACTCTCTGGGGCACAGTCTGCATGGCGACATCATGTCATAGAGCTTTTTGATATTGTCATCCATTTCAGGAATTATCAATTCTTCCACGCCTCAATCATAATCAATGGGCGAACCGCAGGCAAGGAAGACAAGGTTGAACCGGAACTGGCCGTTCCAAGTATTAGAGTAAACCCAGGAGGTTCAAAATGAGAAAAAACATAACCTTCATGATAGCGATAGCGATGCTTCTTACCATTGCACCAATCCATTTTGTCACTCAAACCAGCCAGACGGCATCGGCCATGACAGCTGCCACACTCATAGTGACAACCGATCCAGCCGTCTTGACTGCAGGTGTGGTCTCGGAGCTGGCCGGCGATGATCCATTCACGGTCAAGGTGACAGATGCTGACGGAAACCCTGTTGACCTCACACTCGGTGGAACCGTGAAAGATGTAGATGTCTGGAACAATCTTTTCAAGGACCCTCACCCCGAAATTCTACCGCAATACTATTGGGTCAGAACTGACCTTCACAATGACGATGCAACCGACATTTGCAACAAACGTCTTTTCCCGTCACTTCAGAACCCGATTTCAATCGATTTCACCCAGGCAAGGGAAGGCATATACAGATTCAAAGGTTTTGTGGCAAACGATGTTGGTGAATTCAAACTCACTGTCTATACTCCAGACCGCAGGCAGGCAGGCGTTACAACCGTAAAGGTTTCTGCGCCTATCATTGACTACGCAATCTACAACACAGAAGACCCGGAGAAGAGAGTTTTCCACACTCCTGGCGATCCTGACTTCATAATGACTGCAGCTGACAACAGAGTCTATCACATCACAACCACTCTCAAGACCGCGGATGGAAAGCTCATTCGTGGATTGGCAACCGGCGTTCAGACTTGCGACAGCTACACTTCAACAAGACTCACTGTGGCAACAACCATGCTTGGAAACTTCGGCTTCAACCGACCAACTTACGTTGTCGACCAGGACTGGGTGACAGGTTCAAACATCTCGTTTGTTGCTGACTGGGGCGAAAGGTACTGGATACAGATCGGCATTGACTACAACAATGATGGCCAGGTCTCACTAAGCAGCAAGGAAATCTTCGACATCGGCGGCTTCTCGGTAAAGCGCTGGGATGGTTCAATTTGGAACAACACCAACTACCAGACCTTCTACAACACCACCTGCACGATGTTTGACGATGGAACTTTTGCCAACTACTACCACTTTGACTTCACAGACAAGGAAACCGGATGGGGCATGGGTTGCATCTACAACTCACCATACTCTGGATGTTTCCTGTTCCCTGATCTCAACGATGACGGAATCCTAAACTACAACGACTCTCTCAAGCTCAACAACATGGGGCAGACAGAGTTTTATATCTTTGCAAACGATGTGTGCGGAATTACCTGCCTTCTTGGCATCAACCCTTATGGCAATCATGATGTTGCCGGAAGAGCACCAATTGGTGAAAAAGACCCCCAGGATGTCAGGAAACGCTGGAATGGCGATGGAACCTACAAGCTTGACTTCGATGCATTCGTCTCCTTCTCCACTTCATCTTCTACCACACAGTCATCGGCAGGCATAAAGGCTACAGTAAACTTTGCACCTGAATTCCTCGAAGTTGGGAAACCGGCTTCGTGCGAAGTAACCGTTGTCACAAAGGACACCGGCAAGCCGATCGACAAGGCAAAGGTTACTCTTGAAGGTGCGGGCGTGCTTCTAAACGAAAAGACCGACACAAACGGCAAGGCCTATTTCAACTTCATCCCTCAAAAAGAAGGAGCCATCAAGATAACAATCGATGGCGGGGAGAATTTTGGCAAGGAAACAAAGGAAGTACAGGTGAGAAAAGACTTGATTCCACCAACGCTCACCATCGACAACACCCCGCTTCTGACCAAGTATACCCTCGTCAGGATCAGCGGAACCACCGAACCAAACGCAACTGTAAAGGTCAATGACAAACCGGCAATCGTAACAGACAAGGGTGTCTGGTCGGTAGATGTGGTACTAAAAGAAGGCGAAAACGTAATCAATATCGTGGCAACCGATCCATCTGGAAATCCCACCTCTAAAACCTTCACGATCACTGTGGACACAACCCCACCGGCAATCACGTTCGAGCACATCGACAATCTCGTGAACGCAACATCCCTGACCGTCAAAGGTTCAGTCTCTGAGCCGTGTCAGGTGACAATAGGTGACAAAACCATCAAAACATCGGGCACCTTCTCACTTGAGATTCAAACAGGCTTCGGACCCGGCAAGGTTTCTGCAACAGCAACCGACGAGGCCGGAAACGAATCATCGGCATCTGCAAGCTGGATCAACTACAGAAGGCGCACAATCCAGATGACTGTAGGTTCAAAAGCGATGTTGATAGACGGATCAGCCCACGAGCTCGACGTTGAGCCGTTTGTAACCCAGAACACCCTCGTTGTCCCCTTGAGAGCCGTCTCGGAGGCACTCGGAGCGACCGTCAACTACGACGCAAAAACAAGATCAATCGACATCCTCCTTGACGACAAACAGGTAATCATGCAGATCAACCTCAAGGTTATGATCGTCAACGGTGAAAAGGTCAATCTCGCCGTCGCCCCGCTGATAAAAAACGGCCGAACCTTCATCCCTTTCAGGGCAATTGCTGAGGCGTTCGGATGTGACGTCAAGTGGGCATCGGAAACAAAAGAAGTTGTGATCACCAGGCTTTGGTACTAGTCCTCCTTAAGCCTTGATCAGCAAAGCCCGGCGTCTTTGCCGGGCTTTTTCTTTTGCAGGCCTTTGTGCTTTTGTCAATTGACTAACAGGCACCAATAGATAAAATCATTAACAATATGACACAACCGGCAATTGGCGCAATCAGACAGATAGTTGACCAGATGACCAGAAGCAACCCAGACATCATCGGCTGCACACTGGTTTCAGACGACGGGCTCCCTGTCTATGGCGTTATTCCTGATTATGTAGAAGAAGACTCCGTTGCAGCAATGTCTGCAACGCTTTATGCCCTTGGTGAAAGGGTCATAGATGATCTGATAAAAGGAAACCTTGAACAGGTCTACATTAAAGGGGACAAAGGGTATGTGATAATATCTTCAGTTGCTCCGCTTGGAACACTCGCCGTTCTTGCAAAATCAACGGCGAAACTGGGCTATGTCCTTATGGTTCTAAGACAGGTTATTTCAGACCTGGTTCAAACCGCTCGTTGACCAGTCCTTGATATAGTTAAAATCAATTCCAACCGTTCTCGAACTCAGCTTGCAAACCGGTGGCATGACACGCTTGAAGTGCGATTTCATGACCATTTTCCTGACACGCCTGATCTCTTCGACAGTAAAATCCTGACTTTCAAGACCCTTATCGTCCAGTTCTCCTTCAACCATTGAGTAAAGCATCATGTCCAGCTTTTCGTAAGTGATGCCCATTTCGCCTTCATCGGTCTGACCAGCCCAGAGGTCGGCAGTCGGAGGTTTTGCGATGATTTCCTCAGGAACACCGATATGTCTTGCCAAAGCCCTGACCTGGGTTTTGTAAAGGTCGCCGATTGGATAGCACCCGGCAGCCATGTCGCCCCACCAGGTTGTGTAGCCGACAAGGATTTCTGATTTGTTTGATGTGCCAAGAACGATTGACTTTGTTGCCTGCGACTGGTCGAAAACAACGCACATCCTCAGTCTTGCAAGAAGGTTTCCGAGCCTTAGCTTATCAACTTCTTCGGGGTAGCCTTCAGCCATTTTTGTTATCTCGATATGTTTGGTTGGAATCGAGAATTTGTCGGCAACAAGCTTTGCGTGGGAGAGTGATTCCGGGCTTGAAAGCCTGTAGGGGAGCATGAGGCCAAGAACCTTTTCGCTGCCGAGAACCCTTGCTGCCAATCCAGCGACAACGGCAGAATCGAGACCGCCGGAGAGACCAAGCACAACACCGGAAAACCCAGAGGCCTCAATGGTATGGGCGATGAATCCACCAATGACCTTCTCAGCCTTGACCAGATCAATCTCAAGCATCTTCCAGCTCCTTTTTAACAAGATCAGTCCTGCGCTCTCTGACAAGCGACATTTTCATTCTTGCTTTGGCTACATCCTTGAGGTCAATATCAACAAAACCCAAAGCCTCATCGAGTTCCGGCAACTCAAGAATTGTTGAGCCATTGGGTGCACAAACTCTTGAATTTCCAATGAACGATACGCCATCTTCAATGCCAACCATGTTGCAGCTTACAAAAAACACCTGGTTGCAAAAGGCAGAGTTGGCAACAGTTCGTTCAAGCGAGTTGGATATCTTGAAACCATCCTTTGAGAGGTTTCTGGCAGGAATGGCCGAGGAAGCGATTATTATTTTTGCTCCCTGAACCGAATAAACAAAGGACAATTCAGGGTGCCAGATGTCACGGCAAACAAGCAATCCAATCTTCCCAAATGGCGAGTCAAACGATTTCAGACTGTCACCCTTGCCAAAATATCTGAGTTCATCAAACATTCCGTGTGTTGGCAGGTTGGTTTTGTCGTAGTGGGCGAGGATTTTGCCATCGTGGAAAAACACGCTTGAAATCTTTGGAATTCCATCCTCAGCGAGCCTTGGGAATGATGACACAACTGCTATCTTTTTTGAAATTTCCCTTATCGGATCAAGCAGCGGAGATTCCAGTTCAATCGAAAGCGGGAGCGCCAAATCCTGGAGCGTGTATCCAGTGAGAAAAAGTTCTGGAAAGACAATTATTTGTGCCTTGTTATCGATTGCCTTTTGAGCAAAGTCCAATGTTTTGGAAATGTTAGCCTTTACGTCGGCAAATTTTGGAGAAAGCTGGGCGAGTGCAATTCTAGTCACGTTCGAGCAACCCCCTTTTGTTGAGTGCGTAGGCAAAAGGAAGACCAAGAATTGCAAGCACGCCTAACTCACCAAGGGCTACATAGCCACCGGTTGCAAGGAAAGCCGTAAGCTGGAACCCTTCGAAAACCTCCGAGAAAGCCCCTATTCCTGTCGGAATCTGAACCGCTCCGATGAGAACAGGGAGATAGAAGCCTACAATCAAGCCATTGATGATGATAGGTGGAATCGCACCCAGCCAAATTTTTTTTGTTCTGCCAAGCCACCATGTCAAAAGTGCAGCGATCAGGGTTGCAAGCGTCCCAAAAACGATGTCTACAATACCAAGCCCCCAGAGAATGTTTGAAACCAGACAACCGATTGTTACGCCAAAAATGGCTTCTGGCCAGAAGAATGGCAAAATAGTCAACACTTCGGCAATCCTGAACTGAATGGCTCCGAAAGAAATAAATGGTACTGCTGCAACCAAACCGATGTAGGCTGCAGCAATAACAGCGCCTCTGGCAATTCTGACAACTCCACTGGTCTTCATCGTTTCCTCATAAGATACAAACCTGTAACTGCAATCGTTTTTGCATCCCTTATTCTATCACAATTGATCGCTTCGACAAATTCGTCAAAAGTCATGAGGAAGGCTTCGGTGTCCTCGTCATCGTCTGGATTTGGATCACCCTTCACAAGCTGTGTTGCAAGGAAAAAATGGTACATCTCCGAACTGATTCCGGGAGAGGCGAAAGCATGACCCATGTACTCAAGTTTTCCAGCTTTGTAGCCTGTCTCTTCCTCAAGTTCACGAAACGCTGTAGACTCAATCGCCTCAAGTGGTTCCGATTTACCGGCCGGAACCTCAACAAGAACGTCGTTTGCAGGAGACCTGTATTGCCTGACAAGCACAACCTCGTTGCTGTCTGTGATGGCCAGAACTACGACCGCTTCAAAGTTTGTCTCGATGTACTGTCTTTCAACGACGCTGTCAAGCCTTATCTGATCTATGACAACATCAAAGAGCTTTCCGTGCCAGACTCTCTTCGAAGACACCTTCTCCATGATCAGAAACTGAGCACCGAGACTGTGATGATCGGATTTGAGTGCTTGTTGTCAAACAAATAGTCGCTCACTTTATCGCGAATTGACTTTTTAAGCTGATCCTGTGTTCCCTTGTTTGATTTCCATGTCTTCACGGCATTTGTAACTACGTTTTTTATCTCGTCTACAAAGCCATTGCTGTCGCGCATGAAGATGAATCCCTGGCTTGCAATCTCAGGTCCGGCGATCACTTCACGGCTAAGCATGGACACACCAAGTGTTATCGACATGAACCCGTCACGGCTGAGCTTTGTACGCTCCTTGAGAACCGAAGTGCCGATGTCACCAACCGATGCGCCGTCGATGTAGACAGAGCTTGCAGGGACTTTTTTGGCTATCTTGCCTTTTGCGCTTGTGATCTGAATCTGGTCACCATTTTCGCACAGGAAGACATTTTCCTTGGCTATTCCAAGTTCCTGGGCAATCTGTGAATGGAACCAGAGGTGTTTGAACTCGCCGTGTACAGGAATGAAAAATTTTGGTCTTGTGAGGGCAAGCAGAATCTTCATCTCTTCCTGCGAACCGTGCCCAGAAACATGGATTCCGTCAATTCGTCTGTATAGGACTGTTGCTCCAAGTTTGAGCAAACTGGAGACTATTTTTGAAACAAGCGTTTCATTGCCTGGAATCGGGTCAGCGGAAAGGATGACCGTATCATTTTTGATGATCCTGATTTTTGGGTGTGTTGCGCTGGCAATCTTTGACATGCCCGACATTGGTTCGCCCTGAGAGCCGGTAGTAACCACCACAACTTTGTTAGCCGGGAGTTTGTCGGCCTGTTCAGGAGTGACAACGATGGCATCGTTCATCTTGAAATAGCCAAGCCTTTTTGCGACCCTGATGGTTTCGATGATACTCTTGCCGTCGATGAGTAGTTTTCTGCCGTACTTCTCGGTCACTTCGGCGATCTGCTGGAGCCTGTGGAGATTTGTGGCAAACGTTGCAACGATGACTCTTCCGGGTGATGTCTGGAACAGCTTGTCAAATGTTTTTCCAACCGTTGATTCGGAGCCGGTGTAGCCTTCCTCGTCGGCGTTTGTTGAGTCGGAGAGCAGGCATAGCACGCCCTTGAGTCCGAGTTCTCCAAATCGCTGGAGGTCTATTGCGTGGTTGTCAATCGGGTTCAGGTCGATCTTGAAATCGCCTGAATGGACGACCACTCCTTGCGGGAAGTGCATTGCGATTGCTCCGCCCTCCGGTATCGAGTGGTTCACTCTGATGTACTCAAACTTCACATTCGCAATGTGGAAGCTTTTTCCAAACTCGATCTTCCTGTAGTCAACCGGTCGCACTGACCCTGGAATAAACTCATCGGCAATGCCGATTGTCAGCTCTGAGCCATAAACCGGCGCCTTCACCTTCTCCAAAACATACCTGAGTCCGCCGATGTGGTCGGCGTGACCGTGTGTGAGAAAGATTGCCTTCACCTTTGAAGCTATCTGGCTGATATAGGTGAGGTCTGGAATGACTTTGTCAATGCCGGGCAGATCAGAGTCCGGGAATTTGAAGCCTGCGTCAATGATGATCGCACTGCTGTCCCATTCAATGACAGTCATGTTCTTGCCGATCTCTCCCAGTCCTCCTAGAGGAGTAATGGTTATCGGCGTTTCTTGGGTTTTTCGCATTTTTTTATCCTATTTCGGCGACGAGCGCCTTGAGTTGCCTGAAATCATTCTTCATGGCTTCCAGCAGTTCCGGCGAACGCTTGTGAAGGTAGGCAGCCGGATGGTATGTTGGGAAAAACCTAATTCCATCCTTAACTTCCAGCCTTCCATGAACAGCGGTCATTGAAACCTGCCTGCCAAGAAGAGTGTTTGTTGAAGGCGCACCGAGACAGACTATCACCTTCGGCCGGATCATTGCAATCTGTGCATCGAGATAAGGCTTGCACGTCTTTATCTCGTCCGGTTGTGGCGTTCTGTTTTGCGGTGGCCTGCATTTTACTATGTTTGTTATAAAAACGGTCGGCCTTGAAAGGCCGATCATTGCCATGAGTTTGTCGAGGAGTTGTCCGGCTGCACCAACAAAGGGTTCGCCTTTTTCATCCTCGTTTGCTCCAGGGCCTTCACCGACAAACATGATGTTTGTATGTGGTGAGCCGACGCCTGGAACTGCATTTGTTCTGGTCACTGAGAGAGGGCATTTTTTACAGGAGCGGATTTCGCTTGAAATGGTTTCAAGAATCTGCTCCAGTTCACTCACAGTGGTAACCCTCCAGATCGTTTAAATTCTTGCCGACCAGCGAAACGGCGTAGTCTTCAGGAATTTCACGTGCCAGATAGTCGTTCATCTGCGACAGGGCAAGTTTTTCAATCCTACCAAGCGTGATGTTCATATCAGGAACCTGGCCAAGAAGCAATCCAAGCCTGCCACATCTGTCCATTCTTGAGGAGTTGCTCTCAAGGCTGAGCATGGTTGAGCCTTTTATCATGCGCTTTGCCCTGTCCAGCTCCTCAGTTGTGATGCCGTTTTTTCTGAAAGCCTGGATTTCCTGCCTGATGATGTCATGGCTTCTTCTGAAGTTTGAAACCTGTGTTCCACCATAGACGCCGATGAGACCACCAGAGGAGTTGACTGAAGTCATGGTCGAAATGTTGTAGACAAGGCCTTCTTTTTCCCGCAGTCTCTGGAACAGCCTTGAACTGACCGAACCGGCAAGAATGACGTTGAGTACGAGCGATTCCGCTATTGTGTCATCCTGAAGCGATGGGCCAGGCCAGAGGTAGGTGAAGTAAACCTGTTCCGAATCACGATCCATGCAGAGTTTTCTAGGTGAAAACTCTGGTTTTGGCTGAGAGATTCTTGGAACTCCCGAAAGTGGTTCAACCATGAAGCCGTAACTTTCGACAAGTTTTGCCAGCTCATTTTCGGTTATTCTGCCACTGGCAGCGATGATAGTTTCATCACTGAGATAATGACTTTTCCAGTATTTCCTTACATTTTCCGGTGAGACGGTCTGGATAACTTCCTCAGAACCGAGAACCGATCTTGCCAGAGGATTCTCGCCCCAGGCTGCCTGGAAAGCCCTGACACCCGCGATTTCGTCAGGACTGTCCATGTATTCGGCGATTTCGGAGAGGATCACTCCCCTTTCGAGTTCAATTGAGTCGTCATCAAGGTTTGGATTGAAAGCGATGTCAACAATGAGGTCAACAGCAGTCTTTATGTCGTCAGCCAGAAGCTTTGCAAAGATCGAGGTGTACTCAACCGATGTATAGGCATTCAAGTCTCCGCCTGTTGCATCCATTTCAATGGCGATGTCATGGGCTGTCCGCCTCGGCGTGCCTTTGAAAACAAGATGTTCCAGGAAATGGGACAAACCAAACTGACTGCTGTCCTCCGTTATTGCGCCAACAGGGAGGAACAAGCCACAAGCCACCGAACTTGCGCCCGGTATTGTGTCAACTGTCAACCTCACTTGGTTTTTCTTATCCTTTTGGCGGTCTGCTTGAATCGATGAGACCTTTGCGAGTGAGTGAGATTCTGCCTGTTTCGTCGATTTTCTTGACCTTGACCATTATTTCCTGGCCGATTTTCAGTTCGTCTTCGACCTTTGCAACACGGTGGTCAGCCATTTCCGAAATATGGAGAAGGCCTTCCTTGCCACCCTTGCCAATGTCAACGAATGCACCGAAATCTCTCATGCTGGTTACTCTGCCAAGATAGATTTTCCCAACCTGTGCATCCTCGGTGATTTCGAGGATTGCATCCCTGGCCTTGTTGCCGTGTTCCACTGTCGGTGCCGTAATGAAGACTCTGCCGTCCTGTTCGATGTCGATCTTGCAGCCTGTGTCTTCAACGATTTTTTTGATCACTTTTCCACCCGGGCCAATGATTTCCCTGATCTTTTCGGTGTCAATGACAACCGTGATGACCCTTGGTGCATTTGGTGAAAGCTCTGGCCTTGGTTCCGGGATAACTTGTTTCATCTGGCCAAGGATGTTGAGTCTTGCTTCTTTTGCCTGAGCGAGAGCTTTTTTCACGATTTCCATCGACAAACCCTTGATCTTGATGTCCATCTGGAGACCGGTGATGCCCTTTTCAGTGCCGGCAACCTTGAAATCCATGTCACCCATTGCGTCTTCAACACCCTGGATGTCGGTCAGAATCTGGAACTGGTCGTCTTTTGTTATGAGTCCCATTGCAATGCCTGCAGCCGGTGCCTTGATTGGTACGCCTGCATCCATGAGGGCAAGCGAAGAGCCACAAACTGAAGCCATTGATGAGGAGCCGTTGCTTTCAAGCACTTCCGAGAAGACCTGGATTGAATATGGGAAGTCCTCTTCGCCTGGAACAAGCTTCTGGAGCGATCTTTCAGCAAGGAAACCGTGACCGATGTCACGTCTGCTCGGGCCTCTCTGTGGCCTGCATTCACCGACGCTGAAGGGTGGGAAATTGTAATAATGCATGTAATGCTTTACTTCTTCCTCGTAGAGACCTTCGACCAGCTGGCCTTCATCCTTTGCGCCAAGAACGGCAACTGACAAAACCATTGTCTGTCCGCGTGAGAACAGGCCTGAGCCGTGCGTCTGCGGTAGAGTGCCGACTTCCATGTTGATCGGTCGGATTTCAGTTGTTTTCCTGCCATCGGGTCTGAGACCCTTTACAACGATCCTGTCCCTTATGAACTCTTTGATTACTTTATCAAAGCATTCACCGAACTGGCCAATCAATTCAGGCCATTTCTCGGCAACGACCTTCTTGAGTTCAGCTGCAAAATCGTCTGTTGCGTTTTCACGCTGACCCTTGTTGGGGTTGAAAAGAAGATCATCGCCCTTTGAGAAGACTTCGTCATGTACAAACTGCTTGAGTTCAGGATTGATGTCAATCGGTGGGACTGCGATCTTTTCCTTGTTGATTTTCGCTGCAAGCTCCTTCTGAGCCTGGATTACGTCTGCCATTGACTTTTTGGCAAGCTCCATTGCTCCAAGGATGATCTCTTCTGAAACTTCATTGGCGCCCGATTCAACCATCATGATTGAATTTTCGGTACCGGCAATGATGATTTCGAGATCAAGATTTTCGAGTTCGGAAGTCGATGGATTAACGATGTATCCGCCATCCTTGTAACCGATTCTGACTGCGGCAATTGGGCCATCAAAAGGGATTTCCGAGACTGTGAGTGCGCAGGATGCCCCGATGATTCCGAGGAGATCAGATGCGTGCTCCATGTCTGATGAGAGTGTGTTGACTATGATCTGAACTTCTCGCCTCATGTGCTTTGGGAAAAGCGGACGAAGTGGTCTGTCGATCATTCTCGAACGAAGAATTTCCTGCTCCGATGGTCTACCGCCACGCTTGAAAAAACCACCAGGGATTTTTCCTGCAGCGTAAAGTTTTTCTGTGTAGTCGACCGTGAGCGGGAAGAAGTCAATGTTCTCTTTTTCAGATTTTGCTATTACAGCTGTTGCAAGAACGATTGTTCCGCCCATCTGCACAAGGCAGGAGCCGGATGCCTGCTGGGCAACCTTTCCAACCGTAATTTTGATGTCTTCGTCGGCAATCTTTGCCGTTGCGATGTGACAATCCCTGTTCAGCTGTTTTGTGAGTTCGATTTCCATTACTTGCGCAGACCCAGTGATTCAATCAATTTGATATATCTCTTCTCGTCAACACCACGAAGATATGCAAGCATTCTGTGGCGCTCGCCGACGAGTCTTAGAAGACCAAGCCTGCTGATGAAATCGTGTTTGTTTTCAAGCAGATGTTTGGAGAGACTGTTGATTCTCTCGGTCAAAAGGGCAATCTGTACTTCCGGTGAGCCTGTGTCACCTGGATGAGTTTTGTACTTTTCAATGATTTCCCGCTTTCTGTCGTTAGTAAGCATGTTTCCTCCTGTGTTTTCCTAAAGCCTAGCCACCGTCGCGGAGTCGAATGACAAAGCCTTGGTCGATTAATGTTAACACCTTTGAAATCCCATGCGATAAAACTTGACTTAAGCCGGAATGATTGATAATCTGAATGCGTGGGAACGCTGAAAATGCCAGTGAAGGCAGTTTTATTTGACTTCTGGAACACGCTTGTCTACGACATGCCTGAACTCGAATCCAAACGCGGTTCCGAAAGGTGTGAAAGAATATTCAAACTTCTCCAGGGCAGCGGAGTGGAGACAAGCCTTGCCCAGGTGATGTTCGCTTACAATGGAGCTGGCAAGATTATAGCAGACAGGGCAAAGTCCAACAAAGCAATAACAATTCGTGAACAGGTAAGGGTAATGCTTGAAATATTGCGAATCAATCCACTTGATATAAACATCGACATGCTTGATGATGCCTACAGCCGACCGTTAACAACCGTACTCAGTCCGGTGGTAGCCGGCGCTCAACCATTGATCGAGAGACTATCAAGAAAATACAGACTCGGCCTTATCAGCAACACAGAACGAACATCTGGCCACTATCTCCAGATAGCCTATCAGGAGATTTTGAAACGATTCTCTTTCTGTTTTTTTTCGGATGAAAGACGCATCAGAAAACCTGATCGGGAAGTATTCATGATAACGGCAACAGAACTGGGCGTGGACCCCTCGGAGTGCGTCATGATAGGCGATTCAATCGAAAATGACTGTAAACCAGCAATCGATTGCGGAATGAAAGCCATTCACTTTTCAGACCCAGCAACCGGAAAACACGATTATTTCTACCCACAAATCAAGAGTCTCACAGAAATTCCGAGGGCTCTGGAAAAGGTTTAAATGAAAAAGGCGCTTGTCGGAATGTCAGGGGGCGTTGATTCAACCGTTGCCGTACTGATGCTAAAAGATCGAGGTTTTGAGGTTCATGGTGGAACACTCCCAATATGCGGTAGGTCAATTGCCAACCCAATAGAGATCATCTGCAACCAAATCGGGATTCCTTACCACTTTATTGAAATCGGTTCGCTGTTTGGAGACAGGGTGATTGATTACGTCAAACAGTCCTTACGTGAAAACCTGACCCCAAATCCGTGCGTTTTGTGTAACATGCATGTCAAATTCCCCGGACTTTGGAAATTCGCAAAATCGGAGGGGTTTGACGCTATTTCGACTGGTCACTACGCAAACACAGGCCAGTTCAAGGGTCATACGGTTCCAGTCAAAGGCAAGGACGAAAAAAAAGACCAGAGCTATGTTTTGTGCAGGGTACCAGAAGAAATACTTGAAACGACAATATTCCCGCTTGGCAACATGACACGTCGCGAAACAGAAGAAATGGGGCAAGGCTTGCCAGTTCTGCCACCAAGTCAGGATGCATGCTTTGTTTCCGGCAAGAATTCGGACTGGATTTCAAAGATGGTCGGTTTTGGAGAACCTGGTGAAATATACGACACACAGGGCAATAAATTAGGTAAACACATAGGTTTGAGAGCTTACACCATCGGACAGCGTGAAGGCATCAAACTAAACAATGGCCCGTGGTATGTTGTCAAAAAAGACTGGCAGGAAAATACCCTTGTCGTTGGACACAAGGATTCGGTGATGGTCACAGAATTTGATGTTACAGACTTGAAACTCATTCCAGAAGATGATCTCTCGGTTGTCGTCAGATACCACTCGAAAGCAATTTCTTGCACAATAAAAGATAACAAAGTAATCTTGACAGAGACAGCCTTTGCACCGACCCCAGGACAGTTTGCCGTTTTTTATGCAGGTGACTACGTAGCCGGTTCAGCTGTAATTGCCTAACTTGTTAACAAATAAAAAACCACACGGCGACTTCGTTAGAAGTCCACCGTGTGGCCTATGAATGTCACATTTTTGCTTGAACAAAGCTCACGGGGTCGGTGACCACCTTACCGCTGTCGAGGCATCGAGCAAGCCATTGCCGAAATAATTGTCAAAGCCTTTGGTGCCAAGATCCCTAGCAGTAGACAGGAGAGCCTTCGTTACCTGATCCCTCGTGTATGTCGGGTGGAGTGACCAAACCAGTGCAGCAGCGCCGGCCACATGAGGAGCAGCCATTGATGTGCCAGAGAAAGACTGGAACGAGAAACTGGAGACATTCTGATAGCCTGCCAGTGTTTGCTGGACAATGTACTGTCCTGGGGCAACGATGTCCAGAGCTGATCCGTAGTTTGAGAAGCTGCATCTGTTTCCGTTGAAGTCAATTGCACCAACAGCGATGCATTCTGTGCTGTATGCTGCAGGATATGAGAGTGATGAACCATTGTTGCCTGCCGCACAGACAATGACAACACCTTTGCCGTAAGCGTACTTTATGGCATTGTACATCGTTGAGTCGCTACCGCTCGAACCAAGGCTCATATTGATGACTTTTGCGCCCTTGTCAGCTGCCCAATAAATTCCGTTGGCAACCGATGCCGATGAGCCGCTTCCGTTTGCGCTGAGAACCTTGATCGGCAGAATCGTTGCTTTGTAGGCGATTCCGGCACAACCGAAAGGAATTGCAGAGTTTGTTGACTGTGCAATTGTTCCGCAGACGTGGGTGCCGTGATAGTGATCGTCGTTGGCATGGCTTGTACTTGGCGAGACCGTGAAGTCTTTTGCGTTTGCCGTATCGAAGGAGGTTTCTGCAAGATCGGTGGCTTTCTTGTAAGTGACTGTAGTCGTTCCCTTCTTTGTTGTGTAATCTTCGTAGGCAACTCCGGTATCAAGGATTGCAACCTTGACACCCTCACCTGGATATCTGCCTGCGGTTGCGCCTGTCGGTTTGAACAAATCCCAGGCCAATTCTGCTTTTATACCATAGAGTGAAGCTGCTGAAATGTAGTTTGAAGCCTGTCCTTTGAACATTTTCCCTGTTGCAAAGAAGTTCCATTGAGTAGTCGCATAGTTGGTGTCATTGGGTACAAAGCTTGACTCAAAAACATGGTTTGGTTCTGCGTAGCTGACACCTTCCTCTTTGCTGACCTTGTCCATCAAATCTTCCAGAGTGTTATCACCACTGAACTCTACCACTTCGAAACTGCCCATGTATCCTCTCTCAAGAGGGGCAAGGCTATACTTTTGCAAGATAACAGGTGAATAAGTTTCCATGTCAGCGTCACTGTTGTAGCCAATAACCAATTGGTTCGGTACAACATCATTCTCAAGAGCAACGGCTCGATTAACCTTTGGGCCAGCGTTTGACGGCGTGAACCCGATAATCGAGACGGCAACAAAAAGAATTGTTAAATACAGACAAAATTTTTTCATTGCAGACTCCTTTCGTGCAATATTTTTTATGGATCTGTATTACTGTTTTTCGTTTTCATGTCAATAGCTAACCATTTAAATCCAAATTCATATTTTTATAATTGTAAATCGGTTATCTGTTTTGATTACAGTATTTATTGATAATTTGTAAATTAGAATAGTTAATATAAATTTAGGCTTTTGAATCAGTTGCAATAAATTTGTTATTTCAATTGAGAGCGTTGATTATCGTATGTAATGTCCAAGAAACAGCCTTTATTGCTAGAACGATTCGTCAATGTAGCAATCGACGCCCATATCTGCAACGATTATTCGATTGGCCTGAAATTTTATCTTCCTGAAAAAACGTGGATTATGGAAATCATGAAAGAAGATCTCGTAATCCTTGTTCTGTTTACCTGTTATTGGATCAATTTTTATCAACAACTGAGTCCCTGGACAGGGGCAGACCACGTTAAAAACTGAATTTTCGGAGATTAATGGCGTGTCTCCGAGTTTACTCAAAGACCATTGAAAAATCCAGTTTTCGCAGCCAAAGGCATCAAGCTTGTGGCTCCACTCACTGACTTTTGATGCGATGCACAACAGATTTCTTGAGATTCCTAGCTCGACGATTTCAGTGTTGTACTCCATCGAGAAAATCTCCTTGCCTGTGTTTGCATCGAGGCAAATCGCCCTTGTGGAAGGATCATTTTCAGTTGGTCTTGTGGAGAGCATTGCAATACCTTTTTGTATCCCGTAACACCACATTCCCGAATCAGGTATTTTGTAATCCCATAGAGAAATCCCAGTGTGCGGGTCGATAAGGGAAAGGGAATCCATCTTGATCAGCACGCATCCGGCATAGATTCTCCCAAGGATATAGGAAGATTCAAATTTTGACAGCATTCTACCGGTTTTATGCTCGAACACCATGACGCCTTTGTCAACATTAACAACAAGAAGATTATCTTTTACTTCGACCCAGACCCAGTTTGCTTTGATCGGGTCAGTGAATTCGTAATTCCAAATCTGCCTGAGGCTCAAATCTGTACAAACCAGGGTATAATGTGATTCTGATTCATTCGTAACATAAAAAAACCTGTCATCGCAAGCTTGAATTGAATCTGGCAAAACGTTTGGCTCCATCGATAACAGCTCAGTATCCAGTTGCTCACCCGAACAATATCCGAATTTTCCAAGCTTCAGCGTTTCTTTGGTTTGATCCCTGTAAACGACAATAACGGTGTTGGATGTATAATGAACGCTGGAAGCTAAATAATCAGTTTTGTAATTGTTGTGCCAGAGCGTTTTCAAACCGGTAGCGTTTGCAGGTGATACCAATGATAACAAACTTGCCATGCACATCACGCCCGAAATCAGCTTCTTCACATATCAACCATTACAGCAAAATGGTTTAAATATCAATAGAATCAGTCGATGTAATTGATTGGCCCATAGATGTCAGCTTCGTCTTTAAACCTGGTGTTCCCACCATGAAGGTTTGTTATCGGCCCCATTATGTCGCCTTCAATCTCCAGATCGCCACCGTCGTTTGTGATTGATCCGTAGACATCGCCTTTAACTGTGACTCTCGAGCCTCGCTTCATTGTCAGGGGGCCATAGACGTCGCCATTTATCGTCACTTTGACCGACTCGGCAACCATACAGCTGAGGTAAAGGTCCTTCAGGATTTTGTCCTCTTTGACGACCAGACTTCCGCTAATATGCTGTCCAAAAGGTTGCTGATGATTGTTCATAGCGAAACCGCCAGCCATATCTGCTGGAAATATCCTTTTGACTTCATCGGCTTTTTTTACAACTTCAAGGTCTTTCCCCCAGGTCACTTTTTCCATTGTCGCCGGATTGAATTCAACGACTTCACCATCAGCCCATACAACCACAAGATTCCCGGCAACTTCGATTGAGTCATCATCAACCAGCTCAGAAGGCAGCACCGCCTTCATCAAGGGCTTGTCTTTTTTGAAATGTCCAACGATTGCCATCACTTCAGGATCAAAGATCAGTGGATCGATCATTGCAACTACTTTGCCATCAACGGATTCCATTACATCTGGGTCGACCAGCTCTCTCTCCAAAACGAACATCTGCGATTTATAATTGTGCCTGTAGCTCATTCTTCCTCCCTTTTGGGGATTTCTCCGTGTTCATCTTCATAGCGCCTGATGTAGTCAAGGATTGCCTGCTCTGTTATTTTTGTGATCGGCTTCCTGCTCCACCATGCAAGATTGCGGAGTTTCTCAAGTGTCTCCGGTTCTACCAGCGTTGAAAAGACTTGTTTGGCCATGTCATAAAGCATAGCAAGAATATCTTTATAGTCAAGAGTATAAAGAGCAACTTGATAACAAAAAAGGGGATGCACATGGCATCCCCTTTGAAAAAGCTTGTTTGAATCAGAGATAGTCGTACATCTCGAATTCGACTGGGTGAGGCTGGCGTTCCATCTTTACTGAGTCGGCAGTCTTTGACCTGATGAACATGTCGAGCTGATCTTTTGTGAATACATCGGCTTCGAGAAGGAAATCCCTGTCTTTCCTGAGTTCATCTAGAGCTTCCTTGAGGGTTGCCGGTACTGATGTTTTTGGCTCCCATCCTTCTGGCATCTTCTCAAGTGGGCCGTATTCGCCTTCAGGATTGAGATTCTTCTTGATTCCGTCGAGTCCAGCCATGAGGATTGCGGCGATTCCAAGGTATGGGTTCGCTGTTGCGTCCATAACCCTGTACTCGAAACGTTTTTCGTTTGGTTCGGTTGCATAGGCCGGAATTCTGACGGCTGCGTTTCTGTTTGCCATGCCGTAGCAGACATTGCATGGCGCTTCATGTCCTCTGACGAGTCTCTTGTAGGAGTTTGTTGATGGGTTCGTAATTGCGGCTAGCGCCGGTGCGTGTTTGAGGATACCGGCAAGGAAGCTGAGAGCAATTTTTGAAAGTCCCATATAACCAGACGGGTCTGAGAACGGGTATTCAGACTTGCCACCGGTGAGCATGTGGTGAACATGGAGTCCTGAACCAGCTTCGCCATATATTGGTTTTGGCATGAATGAGGCGTGCATTCCATAGTCTGCTGCAACGTTTCTGACGATGTACTTGCCCCAGGTGATCGAGTCTGCTGCCTGCAACGCCGGCATGAGATTGAACTCAATTTCCTGCTGGCTTGGGCCTGCAACTTCGTGGTGATGGTACTTTACCTTAAATCCAAGCTCCTGGAGTGCGAGAACTGCATCAACCCTCTGCTGATAGGTTGTGTCCTTGGGTGGAACAACATGATAACCGGACTTGTAGGCAATTCTTGTGGCGCACGAGTAATCCATTTCAGGATCGCCCCAATAGCCTTCGTCTGAGATGATTTCAGTCATCAGCGCATGTGGTTCAGTTCTCAGCCTGATGTCGTCAAAAATGAAATACTCGAGCTCAGGGCCAAAAAGGGCTTCCTGGGCAATACCCATGTCCTGCATGAGTTTGAGAGCTTTCTTCAAAACATTTCTTGGGTCTCCGTCAAATGGATGGATTTCAACTCCAGCTTCCCAGACTTCACACATAAAGGTTGCAGTCGGGTCTTCAAAGCAGGGGTCAAGCTGGACAGATTCGCCGATAATCGGCCTTGCAATGAAATCAGACTTCTTGGTTTCGGCAAAACCAAAGTTTGATCCATCAAAACCAAAACCAAACTCAAGCTTTTTCTCGGTGAGGTTGGCAGTCGGGATTGTTACATGGTGGAGCCTGCCGTTTGCATCCACAATCTTGAAATCCACCATCTCACAATCAAGGTTCCTTATCTGGTCAAGGGCATTTTTGAATTTATCCACGTTTTACCTCCTCGGCAAGTCTGTATCCAAGCTCAAGCGCCTTCTGGTTGCTGGCCTTGAATTCCTTTTTGAATGATTCGTGAACGATCTCTTCGATCGAGGCTCTGGTTACAACTTCAGTCAATCCGACTACAACACCAAGGCTTACAATGTTGATGGCGATGCCCGTACCCAGTTCAGCGATGATCTCTCTCCACATCGGAACACCAAAGTAAAACGGCCCCCTGTCAGATGGTTCCATGTCAGGAAGCAAGATTGAGTCAAAGACAACAAGACCGTTTGGAACCACATCATGGCTGAATTTTGTGATGCCGTCGGGGGTCAGGGCGAGGAGGAAATCCGGGGCAACAAGTTTCGGGTAGAAAATGTCTCCGTCCTTGATTACGATTTCGGCTTTTGTTGCCGATCCCCTGGCCTCAGCGCCGTAAACCTGGGACTGAAGAGCGTTATGACCCTCCCTGATTCCGGCTTTTGCCAAAATAACCGAGGCAGTGATGAGTCCATGTCCGCCTGAGCCAGAAAGCCTGAAGTTTTCGGCTTTCCTGCCACCAAACATCTTGCCGTGAAGGGCGTTCCATGAAGGATTCGGGTTCATAGTCCTGCCTCCTTCTTTGTGGCGATGATGCACGAGGTGTAATTCTCGATAAAGGTTGGCCTCGGCTCGTTTTTGATTATTCCTCTTGCATATTTGCCGTGTTTCTGCTCAGGAGTCATGTTGTCGAATTTTGATTTTGGTACGAGAACAGATTGCTGAAGTTCTATCAGATCATAAGGGGTTTTGAATCTGTTGACCCTGCCGTAATAGGTTGGGCACTGAGTGAAGATGTCCATTGCCGAGAAACCTCGATGCTCAAGGGCATCCTTCATGATTGAAACCATCTCCTTGAAATAGGCAGTTCCGGTTCTTGCAACAAATGGAGCTCCAGCGCCGATGAGCAGGTCAACAATGTTGAACGGGTCTTCTACGTGGCCACATGGGGATGTTGCCGAAATTGATCCATACGGAGTTGTGGGACTGTACTGACCGCCTGTCATGCCGTAGGTGTAGTTGTTGACGATGAAAACATGAATGTCCTGGTTTCGTCTTGCTGCGTGGATGATGTGGTTGCCACCGATTGAGGTTGCATCACCATCACCGGTCATGACAATGACCTTTAGGTTTGGATTGGCAAGCTTTGCACCAAGTGCAAACGGAATTGCCCTGCCGTGAAGTGTGTGGAGTGAGTCAAAGATTGTGTAAGTTGCAATTCTTGAGGAACAACCGATTCCGCCAACAATGAGAATCTGGGTTGGATCCCAGTGCAACTCATCGATTGCCGCAAACAATCCGTGCATGACCGTTCCATTGCCGCATCCCGGACAGAAAACGTGGGGGAGCTTGTCTCTCTTCATGTAACGAAGCATGTCTTCTCTCATACGCCCTCCGCCACTTTGCGAAGCTGTTCCGGCGTGATCAACTCTCCATCCCATCTATTGAGCGGAATGATGTTTTTTGTCGGGCCAAACAGCCTCTGGATTTCACGAACCATCATGCCCATGTTGAGTTCCGGCACAATGATGTTTTTTGCCTTTTCGAGCTTTTGTTTGATGAGCTTGTCGTGGAATGGCCAGAGCGTGACCAGTCTCAGATAGCCCCAGTTCGGGTTCTTTGCATCGCCCATAACCTGGAGCACTGTCCTGTGTGTGCAGCCATAGCTGAAGAAGACTGTTTCGGCATTGTTTAGGTTGTACTCGTCAATCTCAGCCACATCGTCAATATAGTTTTCGATCTTGTCAATTATTCTCTTGTTGAAGCGATTAGCGACATCTGCGGCTGTGTTCTGGAAACCTGATTCATCGTGGTAAAGTGCGGTGACTACAGTTCTGAAGCCAGTGCCGAACCTTGCCATGTGGGGGATAAGCTTCTCATCGGCCTCATAGGTTTTGTATCTTGTCGGATCAGTCGGTTCAGCCCTGTTGACGATTGGAATGTTTGCATGAATGTCGATATCGACCCTTTCCCTCATGTGGGCGATTGTTTCGTCGGTGAGGAAAACAACAGGAGTCCTAAAACGTTCTGCGAGATTAAACGCCTTGATCGCCAGAAAATATGACTCTTTGACTGATGACGGGCACACGACAATTGACGGGTGATCGCCATGGGTTCCCCATCTTGCCTGATAAACATCGGCCTGGGTTGTCTTGGTCGGAAGACCGGTTGACGGGCCACCACGCATAACATCTACAATAACAATTGGTGCTTCAACCATCTGGCCATATCCAAGACCTTCCTGCATGAGCGAGAATCCTGGACCAGATGTTGCCGTCATGACCTTTGCGCCAGCCAGCGACGCACCAATGAGTGCACAGACCGAGGCGATTTCGTCCTCCATCTGGATGTAGATGCCGCCGTTTTGCGGAAGCATGTAAGACATCTGCTCTGCCACTTCAGTGGAAGGCGTGATTGGGTAGCCTGCAAAGAAAGAGCAACCGGCTATGATTGCGGCATTTGCAACAGCCTGTGACCCTTGCCAAAGATAAGACTCAGCTGGCATCTTCTACCACCTCCAACGCAAAATCAGGACAAATCCAGTAACACTGCTGGCACCCAATGCACCTTGTGTCATCATCGACGACAACCTGTCCACGTTCGTTGATTTTGTAGACAGCCTTTGGGCACACCTTGAGACACAGCTGGCAGGATTTGCAGTACTCTCTAAAATGCTTTACCTTGAATTTTTTCGCCATCTCAACCCCTATATCGCAATTTCGACAAAATCGGCCACTCTCCTGATTGTGGAGAGGAGCCATGAAAGGAAATTTTTTC
Organism: uncultured Caldisericales bacterium; assembly: GCA_964472265.1. Classification (GTDB taxonomy): domain Bacteria; phylum Caldisericota; class Caldisericia; order JAAYUI01; family JAAYUI01; genus JAGNLA01. Next base: position 40,884 of record CAYYJO010000002.1, read on the forward strand.
TGTTGGTGCGTATCTTTTCGTCATCCGCATTGACCATGACCGAGTTGAAGTAGCTTTCTGCTGGATCGGTCAGGCTTGAGATGATTTCTAGCTCGTCTTTGGATGTTTTTGCTGACTTGAGTTTTTCGGCAGCAGATTTCGCTTCTGAGGCAAATGTTTTCTCAATTTCCTCGACAAAGAGTTCGTCTTTGAAATCTGATGTTTTCCAGTCTTTGAGAATGTTGTTGAGACGCTTCGTTGTTGCAACGATACCGGCAAATTTAGGATCAGAGTATTTTTCCTGGATTGCCTGGATGCGTTCCTGAATAACCTTTACGTCAGAAAGTCCGCGCGAGAGAGAGGCTCTGATTGCATCGTACCTGAAGCCTTTGGATTTGAGAAGGTTTTCGAGCCTTGCCTTGAGGAAATCCAGACCTTCCTCGACTGCCTTCGGATTTCTCTTGAACGAGACTGATTCGCAGGTTTCGAGAAGCTTTGTCAGGTCTGTCGAAATTTCGCCTTCGAGCAGAATTCTGAGCAGGCCAAAAGCAAAACGCCTGACTCCAAGGGGATCAGCCGATGACTTGGGGAGGTTGCCCGATGAAACAAGGTTCATGAATGAGTCGGCTTTATCGATTAAAGATACCGCCTGACCAAGCTTTGTTGTTGGGATTTCGTCTGATTCGCCTGCTGGCCTGTACTGCTGGGCAATTGCACCCGCAACCTCTGCATTTTCACCATCGAGGCTAGCGTAAAGGCCACCAATTTGACCCTGGAGATCGTCATGCTCCCTTACAACAGAGGTGGCAAGGTCGGCTTTTGAAAGCTCAAGCGCTCGAATAAGGGATTTTTTGTCCGCATCAAGGTTTGATTCTTCAGCAATTTTGACCATTCTCGCGGTTTTGTCAGCGAGTGTTCCAAGGTTTTTCATGAAGGCAATGCCAGAAAGCCTTGCTGCAAAATCTGTTAGCTTGTGCTTCCTGTCTTCTGCAAAGAAGAACTTTGCATCGGAAAGCCTGCCCATCAAGACTTTTAGCTCACCCGCCATTGCAAGCGCAACCACATCCTGGGTTCCGTTGACGACTAGCCCAAACCTGTTTGAGAGCTTGCCATCCTTTTCAAAAGGTATGAAACGAAGGTCAGAGACCAAGACCGATCTTAAAACCAGGTCTGGCGTTGAATCAATGTACTCCTGAGGAAACTCGCCGGTAACCACAAGCGGTCTTTCAACAATTCCTGCAAGCTCTTCCAGGAGTGAGTCGATTTTCACGGCCTTTAATCCGATTGAATCGGCTTGTGAAATTGCCTGACTGAAGATGTAATCTTTTCTTTCGTCGTAGTTGCCGGTTACGCCAATTTTTTTCAGTGTTTCGAGATATTCTTGTGCAGACTTTATTTCAACAGCTTCGGTTTTTTTTGATCTTGGGGTTCTTGTGAACCGGTCAGCTTTTGCCGATGCGATTTGGCAATCGACAACCTTGTCATCGAGAAGGGCGACAATCCATCGGATCGGTCTGACCCAAGCAATGCCCGTTTCGTCCCATCTCATCGAGTGCGGGTGAGGAAACGAGAGGACGATTTTGGGCAAGTCGCTTGCCATGATGTCTGAAAGTTTTTTCCCTTCAATCTTGACAATGGCACTTGCGTATTCAGTACCACCAATATTTGAGAACTGTACTTCCTCGGGTTTGATGTTTACCTTTTGGGCGAAACCGAGCAGGGCTTTTGTTGGCTGTCCGTCCTGAAAGCAAAGGTTTTTTGGTGGGCCTTTTTCCTGTTTTTCTGATGAAGGGCCTTCGGTTTCGATTAATTCGAAATACAAACCGAGTCTTCTTGGAGTGGCCACCGTTTTTGGCTCATCAAACTTTATGCCTGAATCTGACAAAGCTTTGCAAAATCCTAACTTCAAATGATCAATAGCCGGCAGGATCAACCTTGCCGGCATTTCTTCACAGCCAATCTCGATTGCAAGCTTATTCATACTGTACTTCCTGGTACACTGCAGCGCACTTCCTTGTAAGGTCGCGCACTCTTGCTATCATGCCAGCCCTTTCCGACACTGACAAGGCTCCCCTTGCGTCCAGAAGGTTAAATTCATGTGAGCACTTCAAGGCGTACTCGTATGCCGGAATGGCAAGTTTTACCTCTATTGCTCGATTGCTTTCCTTTTCATAGTCGTCCATCATGCGTTTGAGAACGCTAATATCGGCAAACTCGAAACCCCACTTGCAAAGTTCATATTCTGCTCGTTTTCTGAGGTCTCCGTATGTGTTTTCAGGATTCCATTTGAGATTGAAGCCGTTTTCAATGCCTTCAGAGTACATGCAAAGGCGCTCGATTCCAAAGGTGAGTTCAACCGATGGCGGATTCAACGTCACTCCGCCGCACTGCTGGAAGTATGTGAACTGGCTGACTTCCTGACCATCCATCCAGACTTCCCAGCCAACACCGGCAGCGCCGAGGGTCGGGCTTTCCCAGTTGTCCTCAATGAAGCGCATGTCGTGCTTTTCATAATCAATACCAAGCACCTTGAGACCTTCAAGATAGATGTCCTGAATGTTGGCAGGAGCAGGCTTCATTATCACCTGAAACTGGTAATGGATGTAGTACCTGTAAGGGCTGTCACCATAACGTCCGTCTGCCGGCCTCCTTGAAGGCTGGACATAGGCAGCTTTCCATGGCTTTGGGCCAAGAACTGCGAAAAAAGTGTAAGGGTGCATGGTTCCAGCGCCAACTTCCATGTCCAGTGGTTCACCGATGAGGCACCCCTGTTTCCTGAAATAGTCCTTGAGTGAAAAAATTGCGTCCTGAATCGTCATTTCATAAATTCCTTGATAATGTCCTTTACACCGATTATGCCTACAAGAATCCCGTCTTTTGTAACTGGAATCTGTTTGATGTTTGTTGCTGCAAAGATTGCCTGAGCCTGAGACAAGAGAGATTCTGGTGTGAGCGAGATTGGGTTCTTTGTCATCACCTCGATGACCTTAAGCTGGAGAATGTCTGAAGGATCGTGCTCAGGATTGAAAAAGTCAGTTTTTTTTATTATGTCGTTTTCTGTAATTATTCCAACAACACGATGATCCTTGTCGACGACAGGCAGACCGTTTATTCTACGTTTTATCATAAGGTCGGCAGCCTGGGACAGCGTTGCTTCCCTGTAGACAAAAATCACTTCATCGTTCATCGCTTCAACGATTTTCATCCGACCTCCTTTTTAATGCTGGCAAAACCGGCGCAGATTCCGCAGGTTATCCAGAACGTGATGTTGAGCGGAGTAATGTCCCACAGGTTTTCAAACATCAGGTGCACCATGAATGCAACCATTCCACCAATCAGTCCGGCGATGAGGAACCGATCCTGCTCCAGGGCAGCTTTCAAGCCCTTGAAGGCCTCCCTGATTGAAGAAAGGAGAATGAAGGCAAACGAAACGATGCCCACAAACCCGTAGTTGGACAGAATCAAAAGATAGTTGTTGTCAACATAAAGTCCACCAAATGCCTGGATGCCGTATGCAACAGCACCGCCAAAACCACCGGCGCCAATGCCAAAGACAGGGAATCTGGAGAAGATGTTCAAGGCTGTGCCCCACCTGAATGAACGGCCATAGATCGAATCTCTCCAGGCATAATCCTCAGAGAATATCGATTCAAAGCGCATCCTTAAATCAGGCAGAATAAGAATTGCAGCGGCGACCGCGCCCATGAGCACGACAATCCACCACCGCCTTGCAGACGAAACAGCAAAGACGATCAGTCCAAGAGAAAGTCCGACCCATGCTGCACGGTTCAGGGTTGCATAGAGTCCGTAGGCAATAATGAGAAAGCAGATGCCCCAGAAAATCTTTTTCCAGGCATTGCCGACCTTGAATGTCATGCCAATTGATGCCGGCAAAATCAATGCCAGCAAACCGGCTGTTGCGTTTGGACTGCCAAGGAAGCTCGTCGCTCTTGTAAAATTTACGTCCGAAGCAGCATCAAGCCAGCCACGGGGAGTGAATACACCGGCTGAACGCTGGATTACAGCGTATCCGGCTACAACGGTTGCACAGATGATGAGCATCGACGCAAGATGAGTGAGAGTTTTTCTGTCGAAACCGGCGTTGATGATAACAAAGAAAATTATCGCACCCTGAAGGACTGACCTTATGGCCGTGATTATGTGGCCATAGGGGAGGTTTGCTAGCAGACCCGAAATGCAGGCGATCACGAAGAAAGTGATTGCAGCCCACCAAACGAGGGTTACCCTGAAGTCGTCACGCTTTTCCCTCGCCAACTTCCAGATGAGCGCCACAACGATCAAAGCGTACAAGGCATCGTCCCAGAGCGAGCCGATTGCTCCCTGAGACCTTAGGAGACCGTCAATGACCGAGGCGTAACAGAGAATGCCGACGCCTACCTCAATCTTCGAAAAAACAACGATAATGAGCGTGATGACGCCAACCAGCGCAGCAATCCAGAGGGTTTTGGCAAACACAGCCAGAACCGCAAGAATGATGCCGGTTACAACCAACACAAGCGTCATGAAGGTCTTATTGGTCGAGTTCATCAAACACCTTCAGCAGTCTGCTGGTTTTAATCAGCTCAGTCAGTTTAACGCTAGTCAGAACAAGAAGGATTGAGAGCAAAAACCCCACAATCGAGAAGACAAGAATGAAGTTGGAGCTGCCGGCGAAAAGATTTCTCAGGGTTCCGTAGAACGGGAAGAAAGCGCAACCGATCCAGCCGATGCCTCCAAGGAAGTTGTCTTCGAAGTAATGTTTTATCGCCAGCCCGGTTTTTGTAATGAAAGAGGATTTTAATGCTTCGCTTTCAACAAAATTTTTCCTCACAAAACCGAGAAACGATGACCAGCACTTTTGGATTTCAACAGCAAAATAGCTTGGTTTTTGGGTCAGCCTCTTGCTGAAAGGTTCGTCGCCTGTCAGCCACGCAACAAAAACAGAACCTGAGACCACCCTGTCCCAGAAACGCAAAAATACGTCGACAGCCTTCCTGGTTTTGGAGTTATGCCAGGAGGCGCCGAACCTTGAGAAAAAATCAAGGATTTTGCTTGACTGGAGCAGGTTCATCTATCAGGAACTCCTTGCTTTGGGCTTTGATTTTGTCCAGATACGGAATCATGACACTAAGATTGAAGTTAGGGTCGTCGGTGGGCATTGAACCATCTTCGCCCCACCAGGTCAGAACTACAAGATTCTGGTTTGTTGTGCCTTTCATTATGTCCTGGAACTTGAGCAACAATCTGATGCCACTTTGAACATTCAGGTTCGTTTCCACGTTTCTCTGGATGATTTTGATTATCTGGCCAAATTTTCCAAGATTCTTAAACTGAAGCAGCTCTTTCATGATGGCCTGTATGAATTTTGCCTGTCTGGCAACGCGTCCTGCCGGCTTACCTTCAAGGTCAATCTGCCAATCAGCATCGGTTTGCTCTGGATGGGTGTCTGATTTACGGAACCTGACGTACTCAAGAGCTTTCTGGCCATTGAGATGCTGGAAACCTTTTTTCAGATGGATGTGGTTCCCGTCAATGTCGTCATAGTCCATGTCCTTGTCAACATCGATGTCCACTCCTCCAAGCACATCAACAATCTCGGCAAAACCCCTGAAATTGGTTTTCATGTAGCAGTGGATTTTCACATCAGTGAGCCATTCGATTGTTTCAATCAGCCTTTGTGTGCCACAGTCGGAACAGAAGTCTGGATTGTTTATGGCGTTGATTTTTGTTGCATAACCAAGCCATGGTGGCGTTATCCATGTGTCTCTGGCAATCGAGAGCAGATAAACCTTTTTGTTTACGGGGTTGAACGAGATGATCATCATGGTGTCTGATCTGGCATGGTCGGCTAGATATGGGGCATCGACACCGATGAGAAGCATGTTTATACGTTTGGAAAAATCAAGCTCTTCTCCTTTTACATTTGATCCTGCAAATTTCATGTTGTAAACGGAGGAAACGATCGAATAGACAAAATTTGCGGCAAGAAAGCCTGCAACCATAATGACTGCAAGAATGATCAGGATGGCTATTCTGGCTGCCCCGCCTGACCGTCTCTTCGGTCTCACGAGACCCCCTTGTGACGTAAAACTGCTACTATCTCGTTAAGCTCATTGCGGTCGATAATCCACATTATCACAAGATAAACCACGATACCAAGAACGATTGAAAACCCTACCTGGACTATCCTTCCGAGGTTGGAGGCACTGTCAACAAGCCTGAGAAGCCTTTGCGATGTGAAGTAGGCGACGAAGCCCATGATAATCGAGGCAATTGTAGATTTCAGTATTGATATCAGCAAGCTTGTAATGCCAAAACCGCCAATCTTTTTCCTGATGACGAAAATCATTAGCGACATTGAAACGAAAGCTGCGGCAGCAGCGCCGACTGCCAATCCAGGAAGTTTGAACCTTACAAGATAAATGTCAAATACTGCCAAAAGCCCGACGTGGACAAGTGGGATCCACACAGGCGTTTTTGTGTCGCCAAGTGAATAAAAAACTTTCACCAGCAGCGTTTCAAACGCCCACGGGAGCATGGCTATACTGTAGAAGGCGAGCGGCGCCACCGTCCTTATCGTGTCGAGCATCTGGAATTCACCGCGCTGGAACAGAAGGATGATGATGGGTTCAGCGAGTACAAGCATTCCGATTGATGCCGGAATGAGTATGAAACTGAACAGTCTCAATGACCACAAAATATTGTATTTCAAAGCCTCAGGCCGGTTTTTTGCAACAGATTCAGCAAACAACTGGAAGACGACGGAGGATATTGCCAAAACAAAGATTGACAGGGGTAACTGGCTCACCTGCCAAGCGTTGTCGATTGCAGCCAGCGATCCTTGACCAGTGCCGGATGCGAACCATCTTTCAATGAACGGTGCGATATAGTTGATGCCTGATCCAAGGAGAACCGGTATCGCAAGGCTTCCGATTCCGAGAAGCTCCGGGTTTCGAAGTTCAAAGTTGATCTGGAGCTTGACGCCTTTTACAAACAGGTTCGGAATCATAAGCAGAAGCTGGAGGAGAGCGCCGATTGTGATGCCCCAGGCGATTGAGTAAATTGATGGAACGGTGAGGATGAAAACGACCGGTGTTGCAGTGAAGACAAGGTTTCCGATTGCCGGGCTGGTAAATCTCTGGAACGACTGGTGAACGCCGGCAATGAGGGCTGACCATGCCATAAGCATCAATGATGGGAGCATGATGTAGAACATCTTTACCGATTCACCAAGGGTTTGGGTGTCGGTCACAGAATACTGGCTGAGAACTCTTCCGAGAATTGGTCCGGCAAAGAAGTAGCAAAGAATGATTATTACGCCAAAAATGGCTGTGACGACAACGAAAAGGACGCCAATTAGTTTGTTGAGGTCTTCTTTCCTCTGTTCAACAATATACCTTGTGATTATGGGAATGAAGACAGCCGACAAAACCTGGCCGACAAGGAACAGGGCGAGTGTGAGTGGAATTTTCGACGCAAGCTTGTATGCGTCGTTGAGCATGCCCTGGCCCACCGACTTGTTGATGACCATTTCCCGGACAAATCCGAAAACCCTGGCGATAGCCAGGATTATGGTCACCATGCCGATGTCGCGAAGGACCTTTTTTGTGCTCATCTGGCCACCTTTTTGATGGATACGCAGAGGGCTTTCATGTGTGATCCGCCGACACCCTCACCGTCTTCGATGGTTCCGCAGAATTCGACAAGATCACCTATCTTTGGTTGAGTCTGAATCTCAATTTTCTCTGGGGTTGCTGGATTGGTTGGTGTTTTTGGCGCCTCGGCTGTGGTCTTTTCCTCAGCAAGGTTTTCGAGAGCAGCCTTTTCCTGGTCATAGGGCATAGCTGCAACCCATATTTTGCCATCGCCATCCTTGCCATAGAACTTGCCAAGATTGGGGATCACGTCAACAACTGTAAGATTCACACACTCGGGAATTTTCGCTTCAGAGATCGAGGTTGCCTTGCCTTCTGCAGTTTTTACCGAAGTGTATCTGATAGTTTTGAAGGTGCCTTCAGTTGCAAACTCATACTCAAGTCTTGAGCCGATTAGTAGGTTGTTTGTGTTGTACTTGATTCTCTGGCCGACAGGAGTATTGACCAAAACGGTGATGACAAGGTCTTTGAGTTTTGGCTGGATTGTGGTTTCAATTTTGCCCTCACGGTTTTGAACGAAAACTTCCGAGTCCACAAGATATGGCCTTGGTTCGATGACAGTTCCTATAACCGCCCCAGAACGCTCGATGAGATCGTCACCGATTCTGATGGCATCGACCATTTCGGGATGGACATCCTCAGCTCGTAAAACCACCACATATTTTTCATAGTCGGTGTGGATGAAGTATCTGCTCAAAACCTTGTAACCACCAAAGGCAAGTCCGGCAATGAGAACGATAATGACCAGAAGATCGATGATATTGAGTTTTCCAAACAGTTTGCCCTTTTCATCAAGTATAACCATCACTTCACCCTTTCAGCAGTCAACCGACCGTCCTTGGCGTCTATCCTCACCGTATCACCCTTGTTCAGTTTTCCTGACAGGATGAGATCGGCAAGCCTGTTTTCGACCTCCGTCACGATAACACGCTTGAGAGGCCTTGCACCAAATTCAACTGAATACCCCATTTGCCCGAGCAAATCAAGTGTGGATTCGGTAATTTCCAAGGTTATGCTTCTGTCTTTCAGGCGGTTTGCGACACGCTTTATCTGGATTCCAACAATCTGTCTTATCTGCTGCTGTGTGAGGGGTTTGAAGATGATGATTGAATCGAGTCTGTTTACAAATTCAGGCCTGAATGCAGACTTCACGGCACTCATGTAGATTTCATTCATCTTTTCATCGTCCATGCCTGGCTCAACCATGCCGGCGCCAAGGTTTGAGGTCATGATGATGATCGTGTTTTTGAAATCAACTGTTCTGCCCTGACCGTCAGTGACCCTGCCATCGTCAAGCATTTGCAGGAAAACATTGAATACGTCAGGATGTGCCTTCTCAACTTCGTCAAAGAGCAAAACCTGGTATGGCCTGCGTCTTACCGCTTCGGTCAGCTGTCCGCCTTCTTCAAAGCCAACATAGCCTGGTGGTGCGCCAATGAGTCTTGCAACCGTGTGCTTTTCCATGTACTCGGACATGTCAAACCTTGCAATGGCCGATTCATCATCAAACAGCAAGTCGGCAAGCGATTTGGCAAGCTCGGTTTTCCCTACACCGGTTGGTCCAAGGAACAGGAATGAACCAATTGGTTTGTTGGGGTCTGAAAGTCCGGCACGCGATCTTCGGATGGCTTGAGAAACAGCTGTAACTGCCTCATCTTGGCCGATGACCCTTTCGTGAAGTCTTGCCTCAAGCTCCAGAAGTTTCTTCTGTTCTGATTCAGTCAGCGATGAAACCGGAATGCCTGTCCATCTTGAAACGGTTTTTGCAATGCTTTCAGCGTCGACCACCTCGGAAATCTTCACTTTCCTGAGCCAGTCTTCCCTCGCCTGGTCGAACTGCGCTTTGGCTTTGTCAAATTCCTGTGCGTATTGCATCGCTTTCAGGTTATCGCCAAGCTTTGATGCTGCTTCACCCTCGCGTTTCAATCTCTCGGTTTCGTTTTTAAAACTTGCAACCTCGGGTGGCATCGACTCCATCGCAACCCTGATTCTGGCCGCCGTTTCATCAACAAGATCAATGGCTTTGTCTGGAAGAAAACGGTTTGTTATGTATCGCGAGGACAGTTCTGCAGCAGCCTTCAAGGCTTCGTCGGTGATTTTCACGTCGTGGTGTGCTTCGTATCTATCCCTCAAACCTCTGAGAATTTCGATTGTATCGGCAACCGACGGTTCAGGAACGTTGACCGGAGCAAATCTCCGTTCGAGTGCCGGGTCTTTTTCGATGTGTTTGGTATATTCATCAGTTGTTGTGGCTCCGATGCAGTGCAATTCGCCTCTTGCAAGCGCAGGCTTGAGCAGGTTCGAAGCGTCCATTGCACCTTCAGCTGCGCCAGCACCTATAACCGTATGGAGTTCATCGATGAAAAGAATGATTTTCCCTTCAGCTTTTCGGATTTCATCCATCACCGATTTCAGCCGTTCCTCAAACTCGCCTCTAAACTTGGTTCCTGCGATCAAAGCTCCCATGTCAAGTGAAAGTATTGTTTTCCCACGCATCGAATCAGGTACGTTCCCATCAACAATCTTTTGGGCTATCCCTTCAACGATTGCGGTTTTACCGACTCCAGCCTCGCCGATCAGAACCGGATTGTTCTTTGTTCTTCGGGATAGAACCTCAAGGCTTCTCTCGATTTCAAGCTTTCTTCCTATGACTGGATCGAGTTTGCCCTTCTTGGCAAGTTCTGTAAGGTCTCTTGTGTATTTTGCAAGTGCGCTTTGATTGGATTTTGCACCATCTGTTGTGTTCCCTCTGATTGCGGCAAGCGCCTGAAGAATCTTCTCCTTGTCCAAACCGCTTGAGAGCAGAATTCTTCCAACTTCCCTCGTGTCCGATGTCAAAGCAATGAGCAGGTGTTCGGGGGCTACAAAATTGTCTCCCAGTGAGTCTGCTTCAGCTTCTGCCCGTTCCAGCACGGATTTTGCCCTCGGTGAGATGTATATCTGTCCTGAGTGCTGGGATTGTTTTGCAGTCTTGGCCAACACTTTCTGGACTTCATCAAGCACCGGCTTCCAGGCTATTCCCAAGTTGCCAAATATTTCCCTGGCCACACCATCCTTTTCAAGAAGTGACACCAGAAGATGTTCGCAATCCAGCTCAAAATCACCGTACCTGCCCATTACCTGCTGGGCATCACTGAGCACATCCCTCAGAGAATCCGTGTATTTATCGAAATTCATCGCCACACCTCTCGGATGACAGTAACTTTTGTTTGAACAATTCTTATCTTGATTGATTTACGTTTTAAAAGAAGGAGGTGATACCAGCATTCGACACAGTTCGATACATGATCTTCAATCAAAACCGAGAGATCATGAGGTATCCCACCATCAAGGTAATCAGGCAGCAAAGCAAGGACATCATTACACTTCATACAGTTTTGACTCCTCGTATGTTAGTTTGTTGGCTTTAGCTCTTGATCTTCTGATCGGTTTTGGACGCTGGATGTGAGATGGATTTGTTTTCCTGGCAACCAGGTTTACTGGTCTTGGCCTTATGAAAACCTGAACGAGCAGACCGAGAGCAAGTGCAAAGAAAAACGCCCTGAGGATGTCGAAATACACAAACACACCCCAGACGGCACCTTTCTTGATGAATGCATCGACAAGACCCCAGGCAACGCCAACGAATATGCCAGCAAATCCGAGAAGCCCTGCAAACCTTTGACCACAGGCACCAAGCAATCCAGGAATGAAACCTACAACAGCAAAACCACCAACAATCCATCCATCGACCACTGTTTTCAAAAACAGTGTCATGATGTAGGCCACTCCGGCACAAAAACCTGCGCAGACCAGCCCGAGAGCCAGCCAGGCAAGCATGAGCCTATTCAATGGTTTTTTCTTCAATCTCTTTGCAGATCCTTTCAAGGAGTTCCGCCTTCTTCATCACGCCAAGGTCACCCTTGCCATGTCTTCTGACTGAGACTGTTCCGGCTTCAGCTTCTTTGGCTCCAACCACGACAGCGTAAGGAATTTTCTTGAGTTCTGAATTCCTGATCTTTGCGTTCATGCGCTCCGAGCCAGTATCGACTTCAACTCTGACGCCCTTTTCTTCAAACTCTTTTTTTATTTGGTGACAATAGTCTAGCACACCGTCAACAATTGGAATGACCGACACCTGCTGCGGAGCCAGCCAGACCGGGAATGCACCGCCGTAATGCTCGATGAGGCAACCCATGAAGCGCTCAAGCGAACCGAGAAGCGCCCTGTGGACAACGTACGGTTCGTGCTCCTTGCCGTCTTCGCCGGTATATTTGAGGCCAAACCTAGCCGGCATGTTGAAATCAAACTGGCAGGTTGTGCACTGCCACGGCCTGTCGAAAGCGTCGACTATCTTGATGTCTATTTTCGGGCCATAGAAAGCTCCACCGCCTTCATCGATCTTGTATGCAAGACCCATCTGCTTGAGGGCAACCGCAAGCGTTTCTTCGGCGACATTCCATCTTTCAACGTCACCGACGAACTTTTCCGGGTTTCTGGTGGAGAGATAAACATCATATTTTTTGAAGCCGAAGGTTTTGAGCAAATGTATTGCGAATTCGACAACGTTTGTGACCTCTGACTGGAGCTGTTCAGGTGTGCAGTAGATGTGTGCATCATCCTGTGTAAAACCCCTGACGCGGAGAAGACCATGGAGTACACCGGATTTTTCGAATCTGTAAACCGTACCAAGCTCGGCCGTTCTGTATGGAAGATCGCGGTATGACCTTATTTTTTGCTGATAGTTCATCATGTGGAACGGACAGTTCATCGGTCTGACGTAATAATCAACGTTTTCGAGCTCCATCTTTGGGTACATGCCATCCTTGTAGAAACCAAGGTGACCTGATGTCTGCCAGAGTTGTGCCTTTCCGATATGCGGGGTGTAGATAATTTTGTAGCCACGTTTTCTGTGTTCTGCACGCCAGAAGTCCTCGATTATTTCTCGAACCTGCGCGCCGTTTGGCATCCAGATGGCCAGTCCACCGCCAACAGTCTCTTCGATTGTGAACAGTTCAAGCTCCTTGCCAAGCAGTCTGTGGTCGCGCTTTGCCAGCTCCTCGAGCTTTTTGAGGTGAGCCTCAAGTGATTCCCTTGAGTTGAAGGCTGTGCCATAAATCCTTGTGAGCATCTGCCTTTTTTCATCACCACGCCAGTACGCACCGGCAATGCTCATGAGTTTGAAATTGCCAAGATATTTTGACGATGGAACATGAGGCCCCCTGCAAAGATCGATGAAATCGCCAAGTTCATAGAAAGAAACGGTGTCATCCTTAATCTCCTCAAGGATCTCAACCTTGAACAAGTCACCTCTTTCCCTGAAATAGTTGATGGCTTCTATCCTGTTCCAGTCTTTGCGGACAAACTTCAAGTCATCTTTCACAATTTTTTTCATCTCCGCTTCAATCTTTGCAAGGTCTTCCTCAAGAAGCTGGCATGGAAGCATGAGGTCGTAGTAAAAACCATCCTTGATTGACGGGCCAATGGCAAACTTTGTACCCGGATACAGATGAAGGATCGCACAGGCCATCAAATGTGAGGTCGAGTGGAGGAGAATGTCCTGTCCTTCAGGAGTGTCCGATGTTATGGGTGTAAATGTAGTGTCGGTTGTCAGCTTTGTTGACATATCAATCTGTCTGTCACCCACTTTCACGGCAACGACATCCTTTGTGGACATCTCAAGGGCTTTCAGCGCCTGAAAGACATTTGATCCTGATTCCAACTCGACTGATTTTTCACCGACAGTAACTTTCATTGTTCCTCCTTACAAAATTTTTGAGCCGTTTATGTTTAGCTCGAACTCACAGCCAAGGAAAATGGCTGAAGACCTCATTGCAATCATTCTTCCTGCAAAGATTTCAAGATAGTCTGCAACACAGGCAATCTTTTCATCCAGAACAAGCCTGAGGCTGATCTTCCTGTATTCGATGGCGACGATACTCTCCGTCACGGCAAAGTTTACACGATCATGGATATCTTTTTCAACATCCGCAGATTTCCTTATCCTCGACCTTCTCACGTCAGCCTTGTCGGCCATGATGACAACGGCAGTAGTTACATTGGTTATCACCGGTTGTTCCTCGTCATGGTTTGCAATGGCTGAAAGGATTTTGGCCAGCTCTGCAGGTTCGACGCCATATCTCATCAGGATTGGCACAACAATTGCCGCACCGACCTGACCATGCATCTGTCTACCTGTGAGGTTGCCGATGTCATGGAGATAGGCTGCAATTGTTGCAATGTTGGTTTCCTTCTTGGCCAGACCCAGTCCGTTGCATATTTTGAGGGCATAGTCGGCAACCGTTGCAGCATGGGTCAAACCATGTTCGGTTATTCCAAGTTTCTCGGTCGTGTAGTCAGATTCCTTGAGCAGTTCGATAATAAAAGGGTCATTGGTCACATTGGACAGCGTCATCATTTTGGCTAATCCTCCATTCAAGCCACTTCTCCTTGTAGGAGCCAAACGTTCCGTCAAAAATTGCCTGCCTTGCGCCGTCAACCACTGTTTTAAGAAAGTGGATGTTGTGGATGGTTGCAAGCGTTGCGGCAAGCATCTCGTGAGATTTGAAAAGATGCCTCAGGTATGCCTTTGAATAATTTCTGCACGTGTAGCATGAACATTTTTCATCGATTGGAGAAAAGTCAGAAGCCCATTTTGAGCGGGTGATGTTTATTGCGCCATCGTCGGTCATCACAGCGCCGTTTCTTCCAAGTCTTGTGGGCAGGACGCAGTCAAACATATCGATTCCTTCGGCAATTCCCTGAATGATACCGGCCGGGTCGCCAACACCCATGAGGTAACGGGGCTTGTTTTGTGGCAGCCTTGGTACCACAACTTCAAGGATTTCGCCTGCAACGTCCAGCGGTTCGCCCACAGAGAGCGATCCAACGGCAAATCCATCAAAATCCATTGCCGTCAGAACGTCGGCTGACCAGGCACGATCGGCCAGATCAAAACCTCCCTGCACAATGGCAAACATCAGCTGATCCGGTCTCGTTCTGGCCTCAAGCGAACGCTTAGCCCACCTGTGCGTGATTTCGGTGAAGTGTTTGGCACGCTTCTGATCCATCGGATATTTGGTGCAGATGTCGAGAACCATGATGATGTCGGCACCAAGCTGCTCCTGAATTGAAACGGCAAGCTCCGGGCTTAGAAAATGTTTGGAACCGTCGAGGTAAGATTTGAATTCGACACCCTCTTCTGTTATCTCACGCAAGGAAGACTGGCTCATAACCTGGAATCCACCTGAATCGGTCAGGATTGAGTGCGGCCAGTTCATGAATTTGTGAAGTCCACCGGCATTCTGGACAATTTCCGCTCCAGGCTGAAGCATTAGGTGGTATGTGTTGCCAAGGATCAGCCTGAAACCAATATCAGAGACCTGTTCAGGCGTGAGGGATTTGACGGTTGCCTGGGTTCCAACCGGCATGAAAACAGGTGTTTCTATTGTACCGTGAGCGGTTTTCAGAAGTCCGGCACGGGCTTTGCCTGATTTTGCCTGAAGTTCATAACAGCTCATCTACCGGCAAGCCTCTCATCAATGTTTTTATAAACCTGTTCGAGTGGAATGCCAATTCTTGCAACATTTGAATCAAAAGCTGCTTTTGCTACAGCTTTTGCCACGGCCGTTGCAACTCCTGCCCTGAACGGCTCGACGATAATATTTCCAGGATTCAGTTCGTTTTCAGGAAGGAGGTCAGCGATTGCCTTTGCTGCTGCAGTCTTCATTTCTTCATTGATGTGCCTTGCCCTTGAGTCCAGTGCGCCCCTCATGATGCCGGGGAATGCGAGAAGGTTGTTGATCTGGTTTGGCAAATCCGATCGACCTGTGCCAACGATTGCAGCTCCACCAGCAATTGCCTCTGCCGGCTCGATATCGGGGTCAGGATTTGAGAGCGGGAAACAGATCGGGTTCTTGTTCATCTTCGCAATATCGTCCCTGTTTATCAGACCCGGACACGCCGCACCGATGAAAACATCGGCTCCAACAAGGGCTTCTCCGAGAGTTCCCTTGAAGTTGTCCTTGTTTGTAATCTTCACAAGTTCGTCCATGTAAGCCATCCAGTGGGTTCCGCGTCCAGCGTAGACAGCGCCACCCCTGTCACACATCACAATATTTCCGGCGCCTGCAGCAACAAGCAGTTTCGCAATTGCCGATCCTGCAGCCCCGGCTCCTGAAATGACGATCTTGAGATTGCCAATTTTTCTGTTTTGCAGCTTGAGTGCGTTTTCAAGCGCAGCCAAAACAACAACGGCTGTTCCGTGCTGGTCGTCATGAAAAACCGGAATGTCAAGTTCTTTCTTCAGGGCAGCCTCGATTTCAAAGCAGTTGGGAATCTGGATGTCTTCGAGGTTTATTCCGCCAAAGATTGGTTCACAGGCTTTCATCGTTTTTATGAATTCCTCGTTTGAGCGAGAATTAAGGCACAGAGGAAATGCGTCGACATCACCATATTCCTTGAAGAGTGCGCATTTGCCTTCCATAACCGGAATTGATGCCTCGGCTCCAATGTTTCCAAGTCCGAGCACCCTGCTTCCGTCTGTTGCGACAGCTATCGTGTTGCCCTTGATGGTGTAATCGTAAACTGATTTTGTGTCCTTCGATATCTCTCTGCAAGGCTGAGCGACACCGGGAGTGTACCATACCGAGAGGGCGTGTCTTGACCTCAAGTCCGCTTTCACCCTTGTCTCGATTTTACCGTGGTGCTTCCTGTGAAGCTCCAGCGCCTCGATGTCATATTTTCCGAGCTGTCTTTCCATTGTTGGCCTCTCTGTTCGAACCATTCTACCGTTATTGGCAACCCTTGCAAACAAACAATTGGAAAAGCTGCACAGCCAATTTTCTCTTAACTTGACAACAAACACAACGCTTGCTAATCTTGAAAGCAAGTGATGGTCGAGGCCATCCGCCTGTCGGTGGAAATCCACAGGTCAAATCTGATGCGGTACGCATTAACCTTGGAGGTTAATATCGAAAAGAGATTGAGAATCAATAAGGAGATTCGCGCACGCGAGGTCAGGCTTATTGATGACGAAGGCCAGCAGGTCGGAGTCGTGGACATCAGGAAAGCCCTGGAAATGGCGGTTCTCGCCGGCACAGACCTTGTTGAAATCTCCCCGACCAGCAACCCACCGGTTTGCAAGCTTTTGGATTACGGCAAATACCGGTACGAACTTGAAAAGAAGGCTAAAGAAAATAAACGCAAGCAGGCTCAGACCGAACTGAAGGAAATGCAGTTCAGGCTGAGGGTTGACATCGGCGATTACCAGACAAAGCTTGGCCATGTCAAACGTTTCCTGTTGGCAGGCGACAAGGCGAAGGTCGTCATCCGCTTCCGCGGAAGAGAGATGCAGCACAAGGATCAGGGATTTGAACTGCTCCAGAAGATTGCATCAGACGTTTCAAACCTTGGAACCATAGAACAGCAGCCAAAACTTGAGGGCAGGAACATGGTCATGATTCTTAGCCCGACAAAGCAAAAGGAGATCAGCAATGCCAAAACTAAAGACGAAAACAAGGAGCTCAGTTAAAAAACGCTTCAGGATCACCGGTTCCGGCAAGATCCGCTGTCAGGGTGCAGGCGCATCCCACATCAGAGGCAGAAAGACCAAGAAGTACCTGAAGGAAAAGATGAGACTCCAGGAAGTTGACAAAACCAACGTCTCAATGCTCCGTTGCCTTCTTCCAAACGGCATCAAGGGCAGGAAGATCAGGGTTGGCAAGCAGGAGATGAAGGAGGAGCAGGCATGAGGATTAAAACCGGTGTCATCTCAATCAAGAAAAGAAGGAAAATATTAAAGAGAGCCTCGGGCTTCTTCGGTGCAGCCCACAGGAGATACAAGGTGGCCAAAGAACAGGTAATGCACGCCATGCGTTACGAGTTCGTGCACAGAAGGCAGAGAAGAAGAGACTTCAGAAGACTCTGGATCTCAAGAATCAATGCAGCGGCAAGACTCAACGGCATCACCTACAGCAGGCTCATTGACGGTCTCACAAAGGCCGGCGCAGATGTTGACAGGAAGATCCTCGCAAAGATCGCAATCGAAGACAACGCAGCATTTGCAAAATATGTAGAACTGGCAAAGGCAAATCTCTAATATCCAATGCCAAGACTTTTTGGTACTGACGGCGTCCGGGGTGAATATGGAACAACGCTCACCCCGGAGCTTGTTTTAAAGATAGCCGACTCTGCCGCCCGTTTTTTTGACAGGGCAGAAAAGGTTCTGCTCATCGGCAGGGACACAAGAATATCCGGTCCAGAGATTGAAAGTCTGCTAGCCAAAGGATTCGTTGGCAACGGTTGGAAAGTAATCAATGCAGGAATAATTCCGACTCCGGGACTTGCAAGGCTTTGCCGTGAAACCGGTTATTACGGTGCCGTTATTTCAGCCTCCCACAACCCAATCCACGACAATGGCATTAAATTTTTCTCACCCAAAGGCATCAAACTTCTCGATGAAGAGGAAGATGCAATTGAATCCATGCTCCGCAACGATCCTAACGGTCATGATGCCGTTCACGGTTCACACCAGACCGATGAGATGTGGAGAAAATATGCTTCAGAGCTAATTGGTGATGTCTGTGTAAATCTATCTGGCAAAAAAATCGTTTTAGACTGCGCTTTTGGTGCTACCTGCTTTTCAGCACCATATGTATTCAAAAATCTCGGCGCAGAAGTAATTTCAATGGGCGATGCCCCCGACGGAAACCTTATCAATGTCAAGTGCGGTTCAACCGACCCTGAGAAGATGTGCAACCTTGTCAGGGAAAATGGAGCCTGGATGGGCTTTGCTTTCGACGGTGACGGTGATCGCTGCATGGCTTGCGACCACGAAGGCAATCTTGTAGACGGTGACAAAATGATGGGGATCATCGCAACTCACTTCAAGGGAAAACGCCTGCCAAACAACATCATCATCACAACCGTCATGACAAACATGGGCCTTGAAGAATACCTTGAAAACCACGGAATCAAAATGGGCAGAGCCCAGGTCGGCGACCGCTACGTTTATCAGATGATGCTTGAAACCGGCGCAAACCTCGGTGGTGAGCAGTCCGGGCACGTCATAATCTCAGATCGCGTCACAACAGGCGATGGAACCCTGACAGCGCTGACACTTGCCGAATCACTCATTGGCCTTGGGAAAACCCTCAAGGAAGCCTCAGAAGAAATACCGACATACCCACAAATCCTGATCAACGTGAAGGTCAGGAACAAAGAAGAGGTGCTAAACTCAGGCATCGTTGAGGAACTCACACAAAAAGCCAGCAAAGAGCTTGAAGGTCATGGCAGAATCCTCATCAGACCGTCAGGCACTGAACCAAAAATCAGGGTAATGGTTGAAGCGTCCAGCCAAAAGCTTTGCGAAACTGTCGTTAACGAGTCTGCAAACCAGATAAAATCAAGATTCGGAATATAAAAAATCACGAGTTGAATCTTGTGTCAAAGTGATCATGAATACAGACAGCAAACTTTCATGCATGGCCTTCAAGGCTGAAGAACAGTCACTTGGCTGGACATCAAGCCAAACAGGATTTGAACTGCTCATGAGTGTGCTTGAAAAAGCCATGGCATGGATAGCGGAAGATGGAATCGATGCAAAATCTGTTAGTCATGACATAACCAAATATTCAAGCGCCGGCATCGTCGTGCTTCAAGCCACTGTCGTAGTTTTCTATAAAGAGCAACTCTGAAAATTCCGTCCTTGAATTCTCAACCATAGCGGTAAAATCGTCTTATGGGAAATATTTGGGTAGTTCTTGTCGGTTTCATATTTTTGGTTTCATGTTCAAAAACAATTGACAACCACAATATTTCAATGACCTACTACCAAGATGGCCAAAAGAAAATTCTAAGCTTGAATCCAGACGATGAATTCATTGAAGAAACAGAAGTCAATGTAGAAAAGGTTTTGTTAGACAAGCTTGGGAGATGGACACCAACAAGGCCTGACAAGGTGCTGTATGAGGACGCTGACGGGAGGCAGCTTGTTGAGGATGGTCAAACCGGCAAAACTGTCTGGAAAAGTTATGACATGCAAGGTAAAGTGACAGTCACTGATTTTTACGCATCGATGAATGACGCTTCAATGAGAAATTCAATTGAAGACCAAAAATTTCCGATCCAATACCAGGATTTCGGGGAGTTTGAACAAGACAAATCTGATTATGTTCAAGAAAAAACGCCTGAACGGTATGAGCTGAAGATAACAGGCGAAGGATTGCCCCCAATTCCTGAAAGAATCAGGAAACAATACGCAACAGACCATCCATTCTTCATCAATTTCGAATCGCTTGACGAAGGCTGGCAGAAATACAAGTCTCTGACAACAAACAAGATTCTGACCTATGGTCGGGAAATTCAGGAGGCATTTTCATCCGACTGGAAGAAAATCGAACTGGCCTATCTGAAATACAACGCCAAGGAAGAAATGCTTTATAGATATGACAAGGTTGATGTCGAGCCAAACAGCTACTGGGTCGACAGGAAAGTTGGAAAGCTGACCACCCACATTTATGAGGCTAAACCGTGCAAAGAAGTGCCTGTTCTGAGATCAGACCATTTCAAAGAGGACGTAAAAAAATACGTTGAGAAAACACTCGAGCCAGTCTGGTACTGGACAGACTACACCGACCTGACGCTGATGACTGACAGATCAGTGATTGAATCTGCAAGGATCACAATGATTCCTATGTCAGAAAAAGTATGGATAATTCTCGTTGCATCCAGCTACGGCAAATCAGATCGCATTAGAGTTTTCTGGACATTCTCGGTTGTTCAGTTCGACAGCCCAAAGCCTGTTCTGAGAACCTGGGGGCAGGAAACCTTTGCCGACACCTTCACCAACGGAACCCAGGGTTTTACAAAAAACCACAACTGGGCTGATCCTGAAAAAGACATCGAGCTGTACGGCGTTGGCGACGTGAATCTCGATGGCTTCAAGGACTTCATCTTCAGATTCAACGGATGGGGGTGTGCAACAGAAGATTCTCACGCAATCATGATCATAACGCTTACCGACAAGGGATTTGCCGAGATTGCCTCGGATCATTACCTGTACAACTTCTTTGGCTTTGACGGCAACAAGCCTCTGTTTGAGTTTCAATATTTTGGTAATGGGCAGCTCTACTCCACCTATCACAACGAATCGTTGGCCTCAACAAGATGGAATAGACACATTCTCAAGGTCGTCGAACCCAGAAAAGATGGAAATCTGTACATGGTTTCGTACAGATACAACAGGGACATCGAAGACAAGCTCAGTGAAATCACGCAAAAGAACGTTTTGTATCTTTCTCTGGGAGGGTACGAGGTTATTGGTCAAACAAGACGTGCCCAGGAAGCATTCCTTCAGACAACTTCATACTCAACCGATGAGCAGAAAGAAATTGTCAAGGTTCTGCTTGCAAAGAAGAAGCCGATGTTTGTCGAGAAATACGAAGATCTGCTTCCAGAGCTAAAAAGCCACGACCGTTACTGACGGCTTGTTGATTGGAAACAAAATCCGGCTATATTTTTCCTCATGTTCGTACACCTTCACAATCATTCGGAATACTCGCTGCTTGACGGCGCCATAAAGCTTTACGAGATGGCTGCCAGGGCTGCGAAGCTGAACATGCCGGCAATCGCCCTCACAGATCACGGCAACATGTACGGAGCCGTCGAATTCTACAAGGCGTGCAAGAAGAACAAGGTCAAGCCGATCATTGGCTGCGAAGCCTACGTGGTGCCTAAAGGAATCAAAAACCAGACTTCTTCAGAGGAGAATTTCCACCTCATCCTTCTGGCAGAAAACATCACAGGCTACCACAACCTTCTGTCGATCGTGACCGAAGCCCACACAAAAGGTTTCTACTACAAGCCAAGAGTCGATCTCGACATCCTGCAGAAGTACAACGAAGGCATAATCTGCGCCACAGCCTGCATCGGAGGAGAAGTACCACAGTATTTGCTCAGGGGCGACACGCACGGTGCAAAAGCGGCGCTTGGCAGGTACAATGAAATCTTCAAGGGCAGGCTCTACGTCGAGCTCCAGGATCACAAGATGAAGGAAGAGATAATGGTTCTTCCCCAACTTATTCAGCTGGCCAAGGATTTCGATCTGCCCGTCATCTGCACGCAGGACGCCCACTATCTCTCGCACGAAGACCATGAAGCGCACGACATCCTTTTGTGTGTCCAGACGCTCTCAAAACAGGAAGACCCTGTCAGGTTCAGATTTCCAAACGATGAATTCTATCTCAAGACGCCTCAGCAGATGCAGGAGCTTTTTGGATGGGTTCCAGAAGCGGTCACAAACACCCTTGAAATCGCCGAAAGATGCAATGTCGACATCGAGCTTGGAAAACCACATCCACCAAAATTTACAGACATAGCCTCCGATGACCCCAAAGAGCATATGGCTGTTCTGACTGAGTTGGTCAACAAAGGTCTTGCCTTCAGGTTTGGTTGCGCCATCACCCAGGAAATACGCGACAGGATAGACTATGAGCTTAAAGTCATTGAACAGACCGGCTTCATCGATTACTTCCTCGTCATCTGGGACTTCATAAAGTACGCCAAAGACAACGGAATTTCGGTTGGCCCAGGAAGGGGATCAGGTGCAGCCTCGCTTGTTTCATACTGCCTCAACATCACCGACGTAAACCCGATTGAGTATGGTTTGTTCTTTGAAAGGTTCCTCAACCCCGAAAGAATCTCACCTCCCGACCTCGACATCGACTTTGACGACACCAGACGTGGAGAAGTCATCAGATACGTCACCCAAAAGTACGGTGAGGACTCAGTCGCCCAGGTTGCAACGTTTGGCCGAATGGAAGCCAGAGCCGTTCTCAGAGACGTTGGGCGAGCACTCAGCTTCTCATACGGTGAGATGGACAAAATCGCAAAACTTGTTCCGTTTGGCTCTGATTTGAACGACGCACTGGAAAACGTGCCTCAGCTTAGAGAATTGGCCAACTCAGACCTTCAGCACAAAAAGCTCTTTGAAAACGCAAAGAAACTCGAAAGCCTTGTCAGAAACGTTGGCGTCCACGCAGCTGGCGTTGTAATTGCCGACAAACCTCTTCAAAGCTATGTCCCCCTGCAACTCGACAAGGACGGCAAAAGGGTTGTCCAATTCGAGAAAAACGCCATCGAAGAACTCGGTTTGCTCAAGATGGACTTCCTTGGTCTGCGCAACCTTTCAGTCATTGAGAGGGCTGTGAAGATCATCGATGAACGCCATCACGTCCAGCTGGACATGGCCAAGCTCCCACTCGACGATCCTGAAGTCTACAGGCTTTTACAGGAGGGTGACACAACTGGTGTTTTCCAGCTCGAGTCTTCAGGCATGAGACGATACCTCAAGGAACTCAAACCCAACGTCATTTCCGACATCATCGCCATGGTTGCCCTCTACAGGCCTGGCCCGATGGAATACATCCCCAAATTTATCGGTGGCAAAAACGGAACAATTCCAGTCTCATACCTTGATCCATGCCTAGAAAGCTCGCTGAAGGACACGTATGGTGTGGCCGTTTATCAGGAACAGGTCATGCAGATGGCAAGGGACTTCGCAGGATTCACGCTGGGACAGGCTGATATCCTCAGAAAGGCTGTCGGAAAAAAGATCGCCGAACTTCTGGCCGAACAGAAGAAAATTTTCATTGAGAGATCGGTGGCAAACGGCAAGAACGCAAAGCTGGCCGAGGAAGTCTTCAAATTCATCGAGCCTTTCGCCGGTTACGGCTTCAACAGAGCACACGCCACCTGTTACGGATTCATTTCCTACCGAACCGCCTATCTCAAGGCACATTATAAGCTCGAATATTACACATCAATCTTGACTTCATATATCGGAAATGAAGACAAGATCAAGGAAATGTACGAGGAGTGCAGACGAACAAACCTGCCAATCCTTCCACCAGACATCAATTCTTCAGCATCTGATTTTACAATAGAAGACAATTCCATAAGGTATGCGCTTTCAGCGCTCAAAAATGTCGGTGATGCAGCAGTTTCGTTGATAATTGTTGAAAGAAACAAAAAGAAGTTTGCATCGTTCGAGGATTTCCAGGATCGCGTCGATTCAACAAAGGTAAACAAAAAAGTGGTTGAAAGCCTCATAAAAGCGGGAGCATTTGACAGCCTTGATCCAGACAGGGGAGACCTCCTTGAGCGGCAAAACAGCGAAAACGGCGGATTCAGCCTCTTCGGAGCAATTGAGGAGAAGAAGCCTTCAAAATATTCAAAGGACCAGATTCTCTCCATGGAAAAGGAGATCCTCGGATTCTACATGTCCGACCACCCGATGAGGCCTTACGAGAAACTCATTGCCAGAGAGGATCACACGCCAATTGCCGAGCTGGTCGATGTTGAAGAGGATTCACCGGTAAAAGTCATTGGCATAATCACATCGGTTGCCAAAACAAAATCCAAAAAAGGTGCTCCCATTGCAAACATCACCCTTGAAGACCTGACCGGAATCATAAAGATCACTGCGTTTGGCGAGGCTTATGATTCACTGAGCCAGCATCTGGATTCAGACGAAATCATGATGATTTCAGGAAGGCTCGAAAAAGGCGATGGCTCACCAAGAATCATCGCAAGCAAAATGGAGAAGACGATATCACGCGACGACCTGACAATCAGCCAAGAGGACAGCAAGTTCAACCTTAACGTCCTGCTTCATCTTGAAACCCAATCACACCTGATGGCATCAATAAAAGTCATCCTCCAAAACAACAAGGGCGACAATCCGGTAATACTGCATCTGGAGAAGAATGGGCAAAGGGTGAAACTCACTGCAGAACGTGACAACTGGGTTTCATCAAGCCAGGACACCGTCAAGCGAATCAGGGAACTGGTCGGAGCAAACAAGGTCTGGCTCACAAGATAAACGGAGGTGGATTCATGAAAAAATACGCAATTCTGACCGGTGGCGGAGACTGCCCTGGACTTAATCCCGCAATCTACGGAGCTGCAAAAACCGCTCTCAAGGCCGGGCACAAAGTGCTTGGAATTGTGGATGGCTGGAAAGGCATGATCAACTCCGAGGCTATCGAGCTTGATGAAAAAACAATCCACGGCATCAGCGCACAGGGCGGAACCATCCTTGGAACATCAAGAACCAACCCCTTCAAACGCGAAGGTGGCGCAGAAGCTGTAAAAGCCACATTCTCAAAGCTTGGCATTGACGGCCTTGTCGCAGCAGGCGGTGAGGACACACTCGGTGTTGCCTCAAAACTCTTCGATCTGGGCTTGCCAGTTGTTGGCGTACCCAAAACAATGGACAACGATTTGTCAGGAACCGACTACACCTTTGGTTTCTTCTCGGCAGCCGAAATCGGTATGGATGCAGCCATGAGGCTCCACGACACAGCAAAATCGCACCACCGCGTGCTTGTCCTCGAAGTCATGGGCAGACACGCCGGCTGGGTGGCTCTATACTCAGGCATTGGCGCGTTTGCAGACTACACAATGCTTCCAGAACGCAAAGTGAACGTTGATGAACTGATCACAAAGGTTAAAAAAGCGTATGAGGCAAGAAAGTACGCAATAGTAGTAGTTTCAGAGGGTGTTGAGTTGAGCAGTGAAAAAGGTGCTGTCGATGAGTTCGGCCACACAATCCTTTCAGAGAAGAACATCGGCGAGTCGATTGCAAAACTGGTCGGCGACAAAACCGGTTATGAAACAAGATCGGCAGTTCTGGGTCACATAGAGCGTGGCGGTCCACCAGTCCTGTTTGACAGGATTCTTGGCATCCGCTCCGGAATGGCAGCAATGAGGTGGCTTATGAACGGAGAATACGGAGTCATGGCAGCCCTCAGGGGCGAAAAGGTTGAGAAAGTTCCTCTGAAAGAGGCGACCGGAACCCTCAAAACTGTAACTGGAGACTGGATTGAAATGCTGGAGGTGTTGGAATAAAGCGCGTAATCATCTTCCTCAGCTCAATACGGACACAAATTTTCCTCATTCTGATTTTGTTTATACTTGCTTGCGCTGTAATTTTCAGGATTGTGGCAACAGAGCAGGCAAGGAAGGTTCTGCTCACCGAAAGAGCTGAAAAAATCAACGATATCAACTCAAGAATGCCTGACGTTTTTAAGATTATTCTCGAATCATCCATCAGCGACTTTAAGGCAAACACGCTTCCAGGCAAGATAAACACCAAAACAGACC
>CAYYJO010000003.1:0-56939 GCA_964472265.1 uncultured Caldisericales bacterium
ATTTGACGCTATAGATTGATTATACTAATTAAAACTAAATTTATATCACTATTATGCGTCTTTTGATGAGTTTTGAGCGAGCAGCTGAATCGAGGCAATTTACCGTGACCTCAAACTCAGCGGCTGACTGGTAGATGTGGCTGAAATTTCCTGAGCTTGTTCCATCAATGGTTGATGTGGCCACAGTGCCATCGCCCCAATCAATGGTAACCGTGTAGGGTGAAGTCCCTTTATCGGCAGAGATACTGGCTGTAATTTCTTTTTCTAGTTGGGCAACCGATTTTTTCGTGTCAAAACCGCCCCATTTTATCAACAACTCGGGATTGCTGCCCGGAATGTCATTTGTGACGGTTAAAACGGTCGAATTGGCAAGGTTATAGGTCTGATCCGATGACAACCCTGAATTTATGAGCAAAGTGCCAGCATCAACACCTTCTGCCACCTGTGTTGTGATCTTGAATGATACGCTTGAGCCAGGAGCCATCGTGCCAATGTCAAAAATCATCTTGTTCCCGGTTTTTGTTCCCTGTGGCGCCGAAGCAAGAAAGGCAAGTTCATTCGGCAGACCAATCCAAAGCTTTGCATTTTTGACAGGAGCAAAACTCGTGTTTCTGGCGGTGGCTGTAAGGATCGGTTTGTCCCCCGGCTTGATGCGCATCATTGATGAGCCAAGCCAAAGCGAGAGTGATGGCAGCGAGATTTTTGCAGACGCTTGAATCGGAAGGATGTCCTCCGGAGCTGAAAGATCAGATTTCATTGTCAATTGCAAGAGTTTTTCGCCTGTCGGACTGTCTGTTGTTTTGAAAACCAGGTCAATTGTTTTTGATTGCCAGGCAGGCAGTAAAGTACTTGAATAGATCAAGGTTTGTCCGTTGACAGCTACACTTTCGCTTGAACTTTTAAATGTCAGCTGTGGGGGAACTGAAAGAGTCACTTTATAGTTGTGGATGTCGAGTTGACCGAGGTTTTTGATCACAATCCTGACATTGCCGATGTCTTGTGTTGACGGAATGATTTCCAGACTGAACTTTGGCTGGAGAGCCGAAATTTTAGAGAAAGTCTGCCAATCTTTGTAGTTGATTTTCCCATCAGAGTAAGTGTCAGCCAAGGTGTTCCAGTTTGGTGAAGTTGGCGCGCCTCCGTCGTTTATGCCCTCCAGCCCCATCAGGCTGTCAAGCTCTGATGAGTCGGTTGCGTTGACGAAACCGTCAACGTTGAGGTCACATAAAAGACCAGGCTCGATATACCTCAAAATGTGGTAGAACCTCAGATAAATCTGTCTGACCCAGTCGGGAGTGACAGTAACGCCGCTTGTATAAGGGCCAAAGCCGTGGTCGCCATTGACGATGCAGATGAAAGCTCCGTTGTTGCCGACATTTTTCAGCGATTTGTTCAAGGCGAGAGCCTGAGAATAGGCAACGGTTGGGTCATGGTCGCCGTGGAGGGTCATGATTGGCGGGTCGTCCGGGCTTGCCTGCCATGCCGGTGAAGCCTCTTTGGCTTTGTCGGGACAGGTCGACGCCTGACAGCCAAGGAACCAGCCGATGACAATATCCGAAACTGCATCCCATGGAGCGGTCAAATCCTCAATGCCACAATCGTTTACAACCACTTGCGGTCTGCTCGAGACCCCGGGGTAACCAGGGCCTTCAAGACCATCAGAATCACCAGCTGTTCCCATGATCGAAACCAGATGACCGCCAGCCGATCCGCCCCAGATGGCAATCTTGTCCGGGTCAATGCCAAGCGTGTCTGCATTTGCCCGTAAATATCTTATTGCAAGTTTGCAGTCGCCGATGATGTCCCTGTACTGATAGGCTGGGGTGAATCTGTAGTCGATTGATGCGAAGGCAATTCCGCATTGATAGTACATGGCTGCGTAGCCTGAAGTGACCATGCCTGTTCTTGAGCCAGCGACCCACCAGCCACCGTGAACGTAGACCACAAGAGGAACTTTCTGGTTCCTGCAAAGCTGTGGTTTGGCAAAATCGAGCAGAAGATCGACTCCGTTTGCATTGCCGTAGACAAGGCCAATCTGAGTATCAAGTGCAGGCATCTGCCACCAGTTCGGAGGGAGCGGACCAGGCACCTCACGGTCACCGATGTAGTAACCGCTTGCAGATTTTGCCACCGGAACCAAAGCGACCGCCACAAGCAATGCCAAAATGAAACGGATTGTCTTCACATTTGACATTATGTTATCTTTTCAGTTAATTTCAAATTGGTGCCGCTGTCAGAAAAGGGACATTGGATTTTTTATCGGTGCAATGTCAGGTTTGAAGTCGATGAGTTCGAGGAATTCAACTTCGTTGAGAACCTTTACCCCCAGTTCGTTAGCCTTGTCGAGCTTTGAGCCTGCTTCGGCACCGGCAACGACATAGCTTGTTTTCTTTGAAACAGAACCAGAGGTTTTGCCACCAAGATTTTCGATGAGTTGCGAGGCTTCCTCACGGGACATGGAACTGAGTGTGCCGGTGAGAACAAAAGTAAGTCCAGAAAGCTTTACCTCAACTTTGGCTGACGGCTCGCTGCTCATGTCAACACCGGCCGTTTCGAGCTTTGAAATCAGCTCCCTGTTTGGTTCCTGGTCGAAGAAAACCCTGACTGAATGGGCTATTTTTTCACCAACTCCGTCTGTTTGCCTCAGATTTTCTTCCGTCTCGGCCATTATATCCTGAATTGATCGATATTTCATGGCAAGATTCCTGGCAACCACCTTGCCAACCATCAAAATGCCCAGACCTGAGAGAAGCCTTGCCAAACCCATGCTTTTTGAGTTTTCGATGTTGGCAATGATCTTTGTGGCGATTTTGTCGCCCATGCGTTCAAATCCGAGCAGGTCAGATTTGGTTAAAATATAGATGTCTGCTATTGTTTTGACCTTTCCAGATGTCACGAGTTTGTCCACCAGAACGTCGCCGATGTTGTCGATGTTTGCGTTTTCCCGCGATGCAAAGTGCAGGATTCGCTCCTTGACCTGCGCCGGACACGAGGCGTTTGTGCAACGGGTGTAGGCGCTGTCCTCTTCTCTGAGCGTGTCCGATCCACAAACCGGACATTTTACCGGCATGATGAATGGTTGTTCGATGCCTGTCCTTTTTTCGGCCAGTACCCTGACCACTTCCGGAATGACTGAGCCAGCCTTTCTAACGATGATGTGGTCAAAAACCCTGATATCAAGCCGGTTTACTTCGTCTTCGTTGTGGAGGGATGCCCTTCCAACCGTCGAACCTTCGAGCAAGACAGGCTCAAAGACAGCAATGGGCGTAATCGCTCCGGTTCTGCCAACCGACGGGATGATCTCCTTGACGACCGTTTCGCGCTCTTCTGGCGGGAATTTGTAGGCAATCGCCCATCTCGGTTCGTGCGATGTTGCGCCAAGAACGTCGTGATAGTCGTACTGGTCGACTTTTATGACCACACCGTCGGCACCAAAAGGCAGCTTTTCACGGTGTTCGTTCAACTCCTCGATCTGAGACCAGCATTCATCAATCGTGCCTGCCTGCCTGTGGAAAGGAACTGCTTTAAAACCGAGATTTCCAAGCAACTGAACGAGCTCGGTCTGGGTTTTCCAGAATATTTCGGAGCATTCCCCTACATGGTATGCGAAAAAATCGAGCTTCCTTGAGGCCGTGATCTCTGAGTCTAGCTGACGAACCGAGCCTGCAGCAGCGTTTCTGGTGTTTGCAAACAGGGGAAGTCCTGCAGCCTCACGCTCGGAATTGAGCCTGACAAGCTCCTCCTCAAGCATGACCACCTCGCCGCGAACCTCGATCAGTTCAGGGAAAGGCTCAATTAGTCGAAGTGGAATCGATTTGACGGTTTTTAGATTTTCGGTCACGTTTTCGCCGGTGGTTCCGTCGCCCCTCGTGGCGCCGACTGTCAGAATGCCGTTTTCATACCGCAGATTGATCGCCAGGCCGTCAAGCTTGACTTCAGAGGAGTAAATTGCGTCCGGCACAACTTTTTTTACCCTCTCGTCCCAGGCCTTCAAATCTTCTAGATCGAAAGCGTTGCCGAGGCTGAGCATCGGGATCTTGTGCGTGACTTTTTCAAATTTTTCCGAGGCTTTACCGCCTACACGCTGGGTTGGTGAATCGGGTGTGACAAGCTCTGGGTTTTGCTTCTCAAGTTCGACGAGTTGCCTGAAAAGTTTGTCGTATTCAGCGTCTGAGATTTCCGGAGAGTCTAAAACGTAGTATTGATGTATGGCTCTGTTGAGTTTTTTCTTGAGCTCTGAAATTTCTTCACTTGGGTTCATTGTGCAGTTTTGATTTTCTTTGCTTCCAGCAGCAGTTCTTCGGCGTGCTTGAGGCTTACCTGGCTGATTTTGTCGCCGGAACCCATTCTGGCAAGCTCCTCGATGCGTCCGCGTTGCGCCAGTTCCATGCACTCAATCGAGGTTTCGTCGGTGTCGGTGTGCTTGACGATCATGATGTGCCTGTCTGCGAACGCTGCGATCTGGGGGAGGTGGGTGATGCAGATGATCTGGCGTTTGCGCGAGAGTTTTGCAAGCTTTCTTCCGATCATCTCGCCGATCCTACCTCCAACGCCTGAATCAACTTCGTCGAAAATAAGGGTCGGGGTTTGGTCGACTTCGGAGAGGATGACCTTCAACGCAAGCATTATCCTTGAGAGTTCACCGCCCGAAGCGACTTTCTGAATCGATTTGGCCGGTTCACCCGGGTTGGTTGAGATGACGAATTCTACAGCATCTGTTCCGTTTTCGCTGATGCCGACGGTTTGGTCGTCGACAATGCAATAGAGGCTTTCACTTGGCTCAAACGGTATCAGGTTCACCGAGAACGTGGCTTTTTCAAGTGCGAGGTCTGAAAGCTCGGAGACGATTGCCTGGCTGAGCATTTTTGCCGACTCAAGACGGCCTTGCCTGACTGAAGCCCCGATGATTCCGAGTTTGCCTCTGACAGATTCAATTTCCTGCTGGATTTGTCCGGCTCTCTCGTCAGCATTTGAAAGTGAATCCATCTCAATCCTGAGTTTTTCAATGCCTGTGAACACGTCGTCAAGGTTTGAACCGAAACGGCGTGTAATTTTTGAGAGTTCGTTGAGACGGGATTCTGCCTGTTCCAGCCTTTCAGGGTCAAAAGTGAGACCTGAGAGGTAATCGCCGATCATGGCCGAAACTTCTGTTGCGCTGGCCAGTGTTGTTTCCAGCAGTGACGAGGCTTCGTCCGGTGTCTTGTCGATTCTGACCAGATCAGACATGGCTTTTCTGGCATTTTTGGCAAGTGATACAATTCCCTGCTGGTCTTCAACGCCGTCCATGGCAGATTTTATCGCTCCTGCCAGGTCTGCAAGCCTTGCGATGTTGAGGAGCCTGTTTCGTTCCTGTTCGAGAATGACGTCTTCGCCTGGCTGGGGCTTGATTTTCTCAAATTCTTCAAGTTCGAAGGCAATATAATCGAGTCTGCGCCTGCGCTCTTCCTCACTGCTCTGCATCCTTTTGAGTTCGATGAGCAGTTGCCTGAGTTCCTGAGCTTTTACGCCGAAATTTTCAACATTTTTGAGGTGTTGGTTTCCGGCAAACCTGTCCAGCAGCTGCTGGTGGACTCTTGGATCAAGCAGCGACTGTGCGTCGAATTGGGAATGAACGTCCACCAGCCGTGAGGTTGTGTCCCTGAGTTCACCGAGGGTGGTTTGCATTCCGCCGATTCGGATGCGACTTTTGCCGTCTGTGTCGACCGTTCTTGAGACGATCAGCTCGCCGTCCTCAAGAATCGATTTGTCGCCTAGCAAATCCTGTTCGCTTTGGCTTAATTTGAAGATGAGTTCGACGGTTGCCTTGTCTGCTCCGTGACGGAGCGATTCAGGCTTCCATTTTCCGCCAAGACCAACCAGGAGGGCGCCAACGAGAATGGATTTTCCGGCACCTGTTTCACCGGTGATTATGGTCAGCCCATCATCAAGATCGAGCGTCAACTTCCTTGCAACCGCGAAGTTGGCAACCGAAAGCCCTGAAATCATCAGTCACTCCAGTGGAAGACCGAGCCCAGGACTTTGTAGAAATCTTTCTTGTTGAATCTGATCAGCTTTGCATTGTGCGGGCATCGGGAGATTGTGCACTTGTCGTGTGAAACCAGTGGAGCGATTATCTGTCCGTCGGCAAAACAGCCGTATGTGCCCTGAGGCATTTCGAACTCAAGGGTGATTCTCTTGTCGGCAGGGACGATGAAAGTTCGCTGGTTGAAATCGTGGGGGCAGATTGGGGTGATTGAGAATGCATCGGTTTTTGGGTCAATAATTGGTCCGCCGGCAGCCAGGGAGTAACCGGTTGAGCCAGTTGGTGTGCTGACTATTATTCCATCTGCACGGGAACGGCCGACTCTCTGGTTGTCTATGTAGATTATCACATTGATGATCCGTGAAGTCATGTCGCGGTAGAAATAGATGTCGTTGAGTGCGTAGATGGTCTTGAGGACTTCGCCGGTTCTCAGAAGCTCGCCTTTGAGCATGACCCTCTCGTCAAGCTGGTAGTCGCCTTTAATGACTCGTTCAAGCGCTCCCTGGAACTCTGTCCGTTCAACTTCGGTCAGATATCCCAGGTTGCCAAGGTTTACGCCAAGAACGGGAATTCCAAGTGGAGAGGCGTACTCAACCGATCGAAGGAGAGTGCCGTCTCCGCCCAGTGAGAGGATGACGTCGCAGCCTTCAGGGAAGTCTGTACATTCCTTTATGTCAAGCCCATGCTTGAATTCAGGACGGTCTGGGAGGCAGGCCTCAATGCCTCTGGCGTTAAGCCAGTTTGCAGCTTCCTGTGACGTACGAAGGGTGTACTCGTCAGTTTTCCAGAATACCAGTCCGACCTTTTTCATTTTCAGGCAGTCAACTCCGCAGATGTCAAAGTGTTGTGAATAAGCATTGTGATGGTCATCGGGCCAACTCCTCGCGGCACCGGTGATATTGCTTTAACAATATCCTTAACCGCCTCGAAGTCAACATCCCCGACCTGGGTTCCGTCTGGAAGCTTGTTTGTTCCAACATCTACCACCCATGCACCTGGCTTCACCCAGTCTTTTTTGACCATCTGGGTTTTGCCCACAGCTGCTACGAGGATGTCACCCTGCCTGCAAATTTCAGGAAGATTTGTGGTTCTGGAGTGGCAGATTGTGACTGTGCAGTGTCTCTGGAGGAGAAGGAGGGCGACCGGTTTGCCAACGATGTTTGAACGGCCGATCACGACTGCGTGCTTTCCGGTGAATTCACAGCCGAAATGCTCAAGGAGTTTTATGATTCCGTATGGTGTGGCCGGGAGGAAGACCGGGTTTCCGATCGTCAGATGGCCGACATTGATCGGGTGGAAGCAGTCCACGTCTTTCTTTGGCGAGATGGTTTCGAGGATGACCTGTTCGTTGATGTGCTTTGGAAGCGGAAGCTGGGTGAGAATGCCTGAAACTGTCATGTCCGCGTTGAGTTTCTCAATGAGTGCGATCAGCTCTTCCTGTGTGGTCGACTCAGCGAGTTTGATCGTGTCTGAATCGATTCCGAGCTTGATGCAGCGTTTGCCCTTCATGTTCACGTATGTTTCAGATGCCGGGTCGTTTCCAACAAGGATTACAACAAGCTTTGCCGGTTTTCCTTTGTCACGGAGAGCCTTTGCCCTTGCTGCGAACTCGATATCCATTTCTCCTGCAAGTTTTTTTCCGTCAAGCAGAATGTCCATTGTTCCTCCTAGATGATGCCTGTGATAACGCCATTTTCGTCAACATCAATGCCTTCAGCTGATGGGGTTTTTGCAAGACCCGGCATGAGCATGATGTCACCGCAAACTGCAACGATAAACCCTGCGCCAGCCGATACCTTCACCTCACGAATGGTGACGTCGAAACCGGTCGGTGCTCCGAGAAGCTCCTTGTCGTCGCTGAAGCTGTACTGGGTTTTTGCCATGCACACAGGAAGATTGCCAAAGCCAAGCTCTTCGATCTTTTTGATGTCGGAGTTTGCACGCGATGTGAACTTGACTGCGTTTGCCCTGTAGACTTCCTTTGCGACGGTTTCGATCTTTGTTTTTATTGGTGTGCTGTAGTCCTGAAGCGGATGATAGGTGTTCGGGTTTGAAGCGATTCCGTTTACAACTGCGTTTGCAAGCTCAACGGCTCCTTTTCCGCCCTGTTCGTAGTTGCTGATGACGGCTGCCTGAATGCCAAGCGCTGCTGCCATGTCACGGATCATGTTCAGCTCTGCCTCGTCGTCGGTTGGGAACCGGTTGACAGCGACCTGTGGCACGATTCCGTACTTCTTGATGTTTTCGATGTGGCGGGCAAGGTTTGCAAAACCAGACTGAATTGCCGGGACGTTTGGCTCGGAGACGAGCTTCTGGCTCACTCCGCCGTTGTACTTGAGCGCCCTTGTTGAAGCCACGATTACGACGGTGTCCGGCTTGAGGTTTTTTGACGGGCCGACGATATCGAGGAATTTTTCACAACCAAGGTCAGCGCCGAAGCCGGTTTCCTGAATGATATAGTCTCCCAGTGAAAGGGCAAGCCTTGTTGCGACAACAGTGTTTGTTCCGTGTGCAATGTTTGCAAACGGGCCACCGTGGATGAATGCTGGTGTGCCTTCGAGCGTCTGGCACAGGTTTGGCTTGATTGCCTCAGCCATAAGCGCAGCCATTGCGCCAGCAACGTGAAGGTCTTTCGGTGTGATCGGCTTTCCGTCGTAGGTGTAGGCGCAAATGATGCGGCCAAGGCGTTCCTTGAGATCCATGAGGTTGTCTGAGAGGCAGAGTATGGCCATGATCTCGGAGGCGACAGAGATGTAGAATCCATCGTCCCTGATGACTCCATTTCCATCGCCCATGCCAACGATGACTTCCCTCAGAGCTCTGTCGTTGAGGTCTACGCAGCGTTTCCATGGAATCTGGTGAGTATCAATCCTTGGTTCCCTGTCAAACTTGATCCAGTTGTCGATGATTGAGGAGAGAAGGTTGTTTGTTGTTGTTACAGCGTGGATGTCGCCGTTGAAATGAAGGTTGATGTCTGTTGATGGAACGACTTTCGAGAGTCCGCCACCGATTGCTCCGCCTTTTACACCCATGCACGGGCCAAGCGACGGCTCACGAAGGCAGATGATTGAGTTCTTGCCGATAACCCTGAGGGCATCGCCAAGACCGATGCAGGTGGTTGTCTTGCCTTCGCCAAACGGGGTCGGGTTGATGGCTGTGACGATGACCAGCTTGCCTTTGCGCTCTGTTGAAAGCCTCTTTACCGCTTCGGTTGAAATCTTTGCCTTGAATTTGCCAAAGAATTCCAAATCTTCAGTGGTTAAACCTATTTTAGCTGCAATTTCCTGAATTGGTTTCATATCAGACTCCAGATGATCTCAAAAATTACAATATCCAAAACCAGGTTGATGACTATAAAGATTGCCCAGGTAAACCACTTCTTTGACTCATCAGTCTTCCACCAGAAGCTGAAAAGGAAGAAAAGGGCGAGGTTTGCCAGGACGATCCAAAGCCAAATCTGGTACGGGAAGAAGAAGCCGAGAGCTGCGGCGAAGAGGAAGGTGAAAATTCCCACGCTGAGGTTGCATGAAACAGGCGGAATGTGCTTTGTGATCAGGCTTGAAATGAATCCCGAAAGGAACGAGATTGCCATGAAGAAAACGAGCCACCAGAAGTGAATCCAGAATCCAAAAAACATTTACTTTGCCTCCTTGTTTGTTAAATCATCGATTGTCACGGGACAGGCTTTCAGCGCCAGACCCATGATTTTCTTCCAGTTTACAATCACCAGCACGGCTATGACGACCAGGATGCCGGTTGATGTGAGCAACTCAATGGTTGGCGATGAGAAACCGAATGTCATTCTCATTGCAACTGCCGGTTTGTCCATGAGGATCAGGCTCATTGCCTGCCTTGAGTAGAGCAGGGCGCAGTCAACAACGATCTTTATGAAGATTGAACCGATTGCGGCCATCCAAAGCGTTGATTTCGGGAGCTCGTCCCTTTGCCTGAAAACCCAGAGGAAAATGATGAGCGCTGCAATTGTTCCGATTGACTGGCAAATGAGGCTGATGACGGAAGTTGAAATATCCAGACCTGCCAGACCTGAGCTTGCGTAAACGCCAGGCACCATAACGCTTGAGTAGGCTGGGATCATTGAACCGTTAAGCTTTGATATGCTCATGAGGTCTGACAATCCTGTGAGTATCGGACTTACAAAGGCAAACCCGAATGCAAAGGCCACGAGCTCAGTTGGGGAGCATTTCTTGATTTCGACTACATATTTTGAGAACCAGACGATGACTATGTAAACGATTGCAAGAGCGATTGTGTTGAGGAATGCGCCTATCAAACCAGCGTTTGGACCCATTATTCCGGCCAGGGCGTCTTTGAGGATAAGACCAAACAGGATGCTGATGATGAAGGTTGCGATCATCCAGAACATGCCACCCCAAACCATCACGCGCCTGTCTTTTGATCTAATCATCAGATAAAGTGCGATGCCCAGCAGTACGAAGAGGATCGGTTTTACAAACGCCAGCCATGGAATTTCCTTCTCGTCAAAAGCATTTCCGATGGCAGAACCTGAAGCGTCCTTGGCTTCGATTATCGCTGTGTAAGTGCCGTTTTTTGCCGGTTTCTCCCAGAAAATCAACTGTGAAGCAGATTCATTGTTGGGATCGTAAGTTAGCCTTGTTGATCTGATTTCAACGCCATCGGGATCATATATTTTAGCCATGATCACGCCTTTGTTGTCCTGGGTCGGAAGCGCCTGAAGATTGAAGCCCATTTCTTTGTCTGTATTGCCCTCGGCTGTGACCTTGACGGCTGTTCCAGTGAAATTGGTGAAGTATGTATCGTTGTTGGTCATCGGCGAGAGCTGGACTGTTCCGCTTGCACCGTTTCCGGTGATATGGATGGTGTAGGTTCCGGCTTTGTCCATTACCTTATTGAAGCGATAGAAGCCCCAGTTGTATTTGAGTGGCTCAGGAACTTCTTTTTTATGCATGTATGTATCGTTTGCCTGAACCGTGTCTTTGAAAACCTCTTTGCCTGTGGTGTCGTCGATTGTCACTTCCAGTGTTCCGGTCGTTTTTTCAAAGCCAATGCCGAAAAGAACTGGCAGGTTGTTGTCCGGGAGCGTGATAGTCAGGCTTGCAACCTCACCGGTTTTATCCTTGAAACTGGATGTAACGATGGGTTCCTTGTCCATGTTGGAAATCCTGACGCTGCAACCAGCAAGCATCAAAACAATGCAGATCAAACCGGCAATTGAAACAAATTTTCTCATGGTAGCAATGATAGACAGGTCAGTCATTAAAGTAAACTTAGGGCAAAATTCGGACTTTTGACTGGTTTGGGTCGGCTTCAATTCTTGAAAAATCTCGGTTTTTTGGGATGGTTAAATAGTCAGTTTTAATTAAAATGTTACAGTTCAGACACAAAACAAGTGCTGAAAAGATCGGTATTTTCGTTCAGTTAAGAGTTTTATTTCCGGACGTGGTGGGGCATTTCGAAGGGAATTTCCAAAGAAAGCTCGATAATTCCAGAATAAACGTCGGCAACATACCACGGCGCCTGATAAATTATTTTTTTCTTGCCGTTCTTTTCGATGGTGTAGACGTTGGTTCCCTGTGTTGACAAAAGTTCCTTTAGTTTGGTTCTTGATGGTTCAGGATGGCAATCAAGCACGTCCTGGCCTATCAAGTCACCAGCAAAGGTGCTCTTGGCCTTTAGGTTCATCTTGATGATTTTGCCGGACAGATCGGCAATTGTTACTGATCCCGGTATGGCTTCAAGATAGTCAAAATCGTTCATGGGAGGTATTTTGGCAGAATTTGGGTTCAAATGCAAGAGGGTGTCACTTCAAAATACTCAATACAAATCATCAAAGCAAATCTAAAGTCCACATATACTCATAAATTACATCAAAAAAACATTAGAATGTCTTATAATCGACTCCAAGTGATTAGAAATGACACCTGGTTATGTGGCAAAAAAGATTGTTAATATCTATATAAATTGAAATTGCAAAGACATTTTTCTGCTCTATTCAGGGTTGCTATTGAAATTGCCCTGGATTTTTGCTAGAATCAACATCATGAAGAAGTCTATCCTGTCTATTGTCGCTTTGGTGCTGGTTCTTGGCTCATTGTCGCTTGCAGGCGCTAAACCTTTTGAGTCAAGTCGTGATTTTTACATCGTAGAGCTTACCGACTACACAGGCAACACCGAAATTTCATCGATGCTGATTTCAACTCAGCACGAAGGTTTCAAGACGATGATGTTCAGGAAATTTCCGGATGTTCAGGTCAATGCCGAATACAGGACGCTCCTTTCAGGCTTCTCGCTTGAAATGACTCCACAGGAAGCGAAGGACATGAGCATGGTTGACGACGTAAAAAGCGTTGTCAAAGGCCGTGTCTTTTACCCGCACATGTTCAACTCGGTCGTCTCGACCAAGGCTGACAAGGCGTGGGAGATGAAGGATCCGAAAGGAAAAGGGCTTGACGGTTCCGGCGTGCTCGTTGGAATCATCGACACAGGCATAAACTACGACCATCCTTCGCTTGGCAACGGTTTTGCCAACGAAGACTCAAAGGTCGTTGTTGGATACGATTTCTCCGATCTCGATGCAGATCCAATGCCGGTTTCTGGCCATCAGGGCTGGCATGGAACCCATTGCGCAGGCATCGTTGCTGGCAACGGACTTCCTGGCATTGCAAGAAACGACAGAACCATCACCGGAATGGCGCCGGGTGCAAAACTTGGAGCCTACAAGGTTTTTGGCAATGTCGGCGGAGCAAGGACTGACAGGATCATGCAGGCAATGGAGAGGGCATATCAGGACGGCTGCAAGGTTGTCTCGATGAGCCTTGGAAGCACATACGTCTGGGCTGACGAAATCTACTGCAGGATGATCGACAAACTTACCGATAAAGGCGTTGTTTTCTCGGTCTCAGCCGGCAATGACGGCGGTGGCAGCAGGGATGACCTCCCGTTCCAGGTTGGCTCTCCCGGTGGCGCCGATTCGGCAATCTGTGTGGCAGCCATGGATGACACTCCAAAACCGGTCATTTCGTGGGCTTCAGATAAAGCAATCATGAATTACCTCGGTGGTTCGCCAACGGTTGATGAAACTCTCTCTGCACCGCTAGCCGATGCTGCCTCAGGTTATGAAGATGACGTAAAAAACCTCGACCTTACAGGAAAAATTGCACTAGTAAAAAGAGGTGACAAATATTTCAGCGACAAGGCCATTCAGGTACAGAAAAAAGGCGCTGTAGCCTGCATCATTTACAACAACGAACCCGGTGATTTTGGCGGATACCTCGTTGATGCGGTCGACATTCCGGTTTTCGGCGTCAGCGACACGGTTGGCGCACAGCTGCTTGAAACCGCAAAAACCGGCGGAACTGCGAGCATAAGTGAACAAAAGTATCTCGGTGCAATGGCTGATTTCTCATCTGCCGGCCCGACAAACGACTACAGGCTCAAACCGGATGTTTCGGCACCTGGCGTAAACGTTCTTTCAAGCGTGGGTTCGTCGGCTTATGTCGAGATGAGCGGAACATCGATGGCCTGTCCGACAGTCTCAGGGCTTGCAGCTCTCGTAATTCAGGCGCACCCAGACTGGACAGCTCATGATGTCAGGTCGTCAGTCATCAACTATGCTGACCCCCAGGCCGATCTCAAGGGCAATCCATGGTCAATCCACTCACAGGGCACTGGAAGGATCAACTGTGTCAGCTCGATCAACGCTCCAGCCCTCTTCAAACCGACGTCGCTCAACTTTGGAAAGGTGACTGGCTCAACAGAATTCAAACTCACGATCAAAAATCCGACCTCAAAAACAGTAAAATTCAATGTCTCAGTCTACTCGGAAGATGGCATTGTAACCGGTGATGTCAAACCGGTTGAGGTTGCAGCAAAAAAGTCAGTTGAATACAAAGGAACTCTCAAGGTTTCCTCGCAGGAAGGGCTTGTCCATGTCGGCTACGTTGTCTTTGACAATGGAGAAACCAAAGCCAGAATCGGCTTCCTTCTCCTTACGAAAGACCCGCCAACGCCACCGGCAATCGACAAACAGATGGTCATGACTCCTGTTTTCTCGCCAAACGGTGACAAAAAACTTGACCGTTTCATTGCCCAGTTCAGCGTCAACAAGATGCTCGACGGTTTCGAATGGGATTTGCTTGACGAAGACGACAATCTTGTAAGTGTTCTCGACTACAGCTACGGTCTTCAGGGCGGTGGCTTCTGGTTCCTCACCTGGAGCGGGATCGTTGAGAACGTTCCGCTTGAAGGCGGAAAGTACAAGATGGCAGTTTACACACTCGACCGCAACAAAGACCCAAGGATTCAGGCAAACTGGGAAAAGTGGGGACCAATTGAATTCTTTGTCGTTGATGAGAAGCCTGAAATAACAATGGAAAAAATTCCGGAAGTTGTGTTCAACACGGAGGAGATAACCCTCAAAGGTTCTATCTCAGACTGGATCGCCGATGCCGATTATCTCGGCGTAAAGGGTTTCGTTTCAGTGGACACAATCGTAAACGGCAACAAATCAAAACTCATTTTGGATCCGTCTGGCAATTTCGAAACAGTCGTACCGCTCGTTCCCGGGAAAAACCAAATTCAGGTTGGAGCAACAAACGCTGGAATGATAAGGGCTGAGAAGGATATAAAAATAAATTGTCTCAAACGCATATCACTGTCGGATGGAAGCGGAAAAGTTGCCCTCAACGATTCAATCATCGATGTCGGTGATGTGAAAGTGTCCAACAACAGGGTTCTTGTAGCAATGGACAAGCTCTCTCTCCTATGCCCCGACCTCTCTTTGAACCAGAATGGACAAAACATCACTATTATCGTTGATGAAAATGTGGCGAAGATGAGGATCGGACAGCCGTTCATCCTCGCAGATGCCGGAATGAGCGTGTTTTGTGAGGCTCCGGTGTCAGACAAGGGCGTAACCTATGTTCCGGTCATGGCGCTGTTTGAAGCGCTTGGCGGACAGTACAAAGACGATTCATTCTGGTTCGTCTGGAGGGGTAATTGAATTGGATTGATGCAGTCATTCTTGTGGTAATAGCCATTTCTGCAATCAGAGGCTACATTCTTGGCCTTTCAGGGTCAATCCTCAACACAATCGCCGTCCTGCTTGCATGGATCGGAGCCTTTGTCCTTGCTGCACCGATCAAAAACCTGCTCCAGTGGATTTTTGGGGTGGTCACTGCTCTTT
Source organism: uncultured Caldisericales bacterium (assembly GCA_964472265.1). GTDB lineage: Bacteria > Caldisericota > Caldisericia > JAAYUI01 > JAAYUI01 > JAGNLA01. The sequence goes on from CAYYJO010000003.1 coordinate 15,207, forward strand.
CGAAGGTTTTCCAGCCTTACATCACGAGCATCCCGATTGCGCCAAACACGCCGGTGACCGATGCCATTGCATACGCAAAACTGCCTCCGTGGCTTGCAAATTTCTTCTCCCGTCTCGCCGACAAGAACTACACAGTCAACACAATTTCAGAGCTTTACGGCTACTGGATTGCAAACGTAATCATTGTTCTCATCGTTTTCATCATCCTTCTCATCGTGCTTGGTATCCTTTTCAGGAAACTTGCGCAGCAGGTGAAACTCAATCTCCCGAAAGAGGGATTTTTTCATGATTTCGACCATGCCTGCGGTGCAACGCTGCATGGGCTTCTAACGCTTTTCATCTGCCTGGGCTTGCTGACCCTGTTTACGTCCCTGTTCCCCGTTGAAGTGGTTGAGGGGCAGAAGATGGCGGCTATCCCTGGCTATGTTTATAATTCATTCTTTGGAGGTTTGGTCTATCGCAACTTCCTTGGCATCCAGACGCTGTTTGGCTCTATTGTCCGCTTTGTTGTTGGCTGGTAGCCTGTTCCCCGGGGCTTTGGCCCAGGAGCCGGCGTGCCAGACGATCAAGGTGGCAATAGGAAGCAACCCGAAGGATTTTTCCCTCGGGGCAACAGGAGACTACTTTTTTATAGACCCTGGCACTGGCAAGGAATTGGTTGCCGGCACAAAAGAGGTCAAGTGCAAGGTTTCGTCCGACACAACAAAAGTCTATTCAATCTACATCGACACTTTTTACACCTACGATGATGCTGATGGATTCGGCATTATTTTGGGCAAGAGGTTTCCGGAGGATCCGGGAAGACGAGTGACGGCCATCGACGGAGGCCTGTTCAGGCTTGAGCTTGGACAGTACCAGTCCGAAGACGATGCAAAGCAGGCCATGTCAACGCTGACCGACATTCCGAAAGCCTCGATCTGTTCATCAACGCTTGCAGGAGTCAAAATTGGTGACACTCTGCTGCTAAAACCTCCCGTTGACAAGAAAGTATGGCAGTTCCTGATAATCAAGCCGATGGACAATGGTTATCCCGTCTACAACGGCAGAAGATACCGTGGCAAGGTATCGCTCTATATGTCTGAGGGCAAGGTTTACGCAATCAACGAGGTTGGTTTTGAAGACTACCTCAAAGGCGTCGTTCCATCGGAAATGCCTGCAAACTGGCCACTGGAAGCGCTCAAGACACAGGCTGTTTGCGCCAGAACGTACGCATGGGGCTATTGCCAGCATCCAGATCATTACGTCTACAATCTTGGCAGTTCCGATGTCTATCAGGTTTATCTCGGCCTTGACCAGGAAACCGACAAGTCAAATCAGGCAGTCACTGAAACTTCAGGAATGCTGGCCGTATACGACAACAAGCCTATCAATGCGGTTTTCCACTCTACTTCAGGTGGAATGACTGAAAACTCCGAAAATGTCTGGGTCTCGGCCGTTCCTTACATGAAAGCCGTTGAATCACCCGGTGAAGAGGAATCACCCCACTACGCCTGGATGAAGTTCTCCCCGTTCGACGATGCCCAGGCCAATCTTGCAGAATACACCGGCGATATCGGCGACGTTGCAGGATTCAAGGTCGTCAAGAAAGGCTTGTCCGGTCGGATTGTCAGCTGTGAAGTGACCGGCACGAAGGGCAAAAAAACGCTTGCCGGCTGGGAAGTCCAGGTTGCCCTTGGGCTGAGGTCGACATGGTTTGACATCGTTTTTGTTACAGGTGGAATCGTTGCCTGCGGCAGGGGCTGGGGTCATGGCGTGGGCATGTCGCAGTACGGCTCGAAGGCAATGGCCAACAATGGCAAAACTTATGTTGAAATAGTCAAGCATTATTACAAGGGGGTCGAGGTCAAGAAATGGTATTGATAAACCGTAACACCCCCAACACGTATTTAAAGCATTGGAAGGAGGCTTCATGAGAAAGATTGTCTGCCTCATGCTTGTGGCCGTCACGGCTCTTGCATTCATTCCGGCGACAAAAACCCAGGAAACGCCAACACTTTGGATTTCACCCCAGTTGGATTATGTGGCCGTGGGTTCGAGCGTACTGATTGAGTGCAAACTTACAAATGCACCGTTCACATACGGTATTTCGGTTGCAATCGTCTTTGACAACACCTACCTTGAAATCAAGGAGGATGATGTCATCGAGGGAGAATTCTACAGGTCTGACGGAGCGCCGACCGCCTTTTTCAGGAAGGTCAGCGTTGACAGGGCAAACCCTAAGATCAGCAGGCTCCATGTTGGAGTTTCAAGGATTCTCGACAAGGTTGACACCTACGGCCCGACAACCGGCTCCGGTCTCGTGTTCTACTTCTCGGCCAAAACCAAATTTGTCGGAGAGGCAGCTCTTGCCTTCGGTTCGGTCAAGATGGTGAGCATCACCTGGAGACAGGGAGAAGCTGTAATGGAGTACATCCCGGTCAAGCTCGAGGAGAGCAAGATCGTGGTCAGGGCAAAAGACACACTGGCTCCAAATGTCACGCTCACAAGGACTCCAACCCCGGAAACCAACATCAACATCAACACTTTCGAGTGGGCGGGGCAGGACGACAGCTCGCCACCGGAAAAGCTTCAGTACTCGTTCAAGCTTGACGATCCGGCAGTTGCCGGTGAGTGGTCGAAGTGGGATTCAAAGACTCAGGCGGCCGTTGCATTCGTTCGTGAAGGCCAGAACACCTTCTGCGTCAGGGCGCGCGACGAGTGGGGAAACATCTCCACAAAGCCAGCCTGTTTCACCTGCAACTTCGACATTACTCCACCAAAGCTCGAGCTGAACCCGATTCCAAAGGAAACTGAAACTGAAACCTTCACAATCCTCGGCACAACCGACAAGCCTGACACCGGAGTCACCCTGTTTGTCAATGGCGCAAGGGTTCCGATCAACGCCGAGGGCAACTTCAGCTACCCGACCAGACTCATCCAGGGACCAAACACAATCCATGTCTACGCTGTCGACAAGTCAGGCAACATCGCCCAGCAGTACTTCACCATAACGCTGCTTTCAATCGTGAAGATCAAATTGTGGCAGGATGTACCGACAGCTGAGATTAACGGCCAGAGAGTGACAGTCAACCCGGCTCCGATGAACATAGGCGGCAGAATAATGATTCCGATGAGATTTGTCACCGAGGCTTTCAAGATGACAATAGACTATTCAACATCGGACAAAAAAATCACCGTAACCTGGACTTCAAAGGATTCGGCAGGACTACCGCTCACCCACAAGCTCCAGATGTGGATTGGCAAGAAATACTACAACCTTGACGGCAAGACCATCACAAAGAATATGGATGTTCCGCCGCAAATCATAAAAGGTTCGACGATGGTGCCATTCAGGGCACTGGCTGAGGCAATCGGTGCTCAGGTTAACTGGGACAGCAACGACCGCAGGGTCGACATTTCTTACATCATCAGATAAGGAGGAAAGATGAAGAAACTCCTCACAATTTTCATCGCCATCTCGATGCTTGCAGGTTTGATGACATTTGTTCCTACAGGTTCGGTCGTCACCGCTGCAGGTTGCACCGGTTCCAGAAAGGCCAACAACGCCAGGGACGGAAACTATTCAGGAACGCCAATCAATGGCCCGGCGCTCCTACAGACCTGGGTCTACAAGGATACAGCCAACATAAGCACCCCACCGCTCTCATGTGGAAACCGTGTTTACCAGGCTCTCAACAGCCGCAGGGTTGTCTGCATCGAAAAGCTCTCAGGCACAGAACTCTGGGAGTTCAAGGAAACAACAAATTTCCCGGTGTCATCGATGGCAATCGACCAGGAAACCCAGTCGCTTGTTGTGACAACAGGTGGACAGATCGAGCGCACATCGACTCTCTATTGTCTCGATGCCTCAACTGGTGGAGTAAGATGGCAGTGGACAGCCGGCACAGACGGCTCAGTCGGTCAGATTTCGACGGGCGCAACCATCGTCAATCAGCCGGGTATCCCACTGATGATCGTCTTTGGCGTTGACAGGGGAGCAATCATTGCTCTCGACCTCAAGTCAGGCTCAAGGATTTGGGGCATTGGTCTTAACGGCGCCATCTACACTGATCCAGTCATTGCCGAAAACAAGATATTTGCACTCAACAATGATGGTCTGCTCAACATCATCAAGCTCGAAAACGGCCAGATGCTCCAGCAGGTTCAGATTGACGACAAGGTGACTTACGAGTTCATGAACACTCCTGCTTACGCAGCCGGATTCCTGATCATCGCCTCAAGGTCAAAAGTCAACGGTGACAAAGGCAAGATTTACGCCCTCGACACAGCAACCGGCACAATCGTCTGGAAAACCTTTGCAATCGACCAATTCTACAAGAGTGGCCCGTCAATCCTCTTCCCTCCAACTTACAAGGATTATCAGGTCATCATCGGTTCAGACACAGGCATTCTCTACACCTTCGACCTCAAGACAGGAAGAATGAACTGGTCTGTGAAGATGGTTTTCCCGTTCCTCACCGACATTGTCGTTTCGGGCAAGTACATCCTCTTTGGCGGAGCAAACACTTTCTACGTGTGTACTGGCGAAACAGGCGACGTGGTCTTCAAGCAGACGCTTGGCATGATCACGGGACATCCGGTTGTTGATGAAGGCATGGTTTATGTCGCAACAAACGACAGCAATCTTTACGCCTTCTCAGATCATGACGATTTTGTAATCGATGTCCAACCGAGATCGGATGCCATTTATCCAACCAACAAGCGTTCATACAAGGTTGTTATTTCGGCGACCATGAACTTCAGCGATCCGATGGTTCTCAAGGCAACCGGACTTCCAAACAACGTCACTGCAACATTTAGCAAGTCAGTTGTAAAGCCGGGCCTCGAAGCTGTCGAAATCGAACTCGTGCTGCAGGCTGGAGCCGATGCAAAACCTGGTACCTATGTCTGCAACATCTCGGGTGTTCTCCTCGGTCGTGAGCGCAACGCAATCCTTCAGCTCCAGATCCTCGAACCTCTAAAGGGTGAGTTCAAGCTGTCGGTTAGCACTGACCAGCTGACTCCGTTGAGAAACATCAATCCTGGCGACACAATCCCGTTCATGATCAAGGTTGAGGCAATCGGTGGTTTCAATGCCGAAATCGCCTTCTTTGCAAACCCGTTAACCTTGCCTTCAGGAATGGACGTCTTATTCAGCCCAGGCAAGCTCACACCCGATGGTTACGTTACGGCCATTGTCAGAACCGACACTTCTTCAGAAGCCGACCTCTACAATATCGAAATTCAGGGACATGCTGGCGGAAAGATCGCCACCACGACTGTAAGATTCCAGATCGGCGGCATGGATACCGAATCATGGCCGATGTTCCAGAAGGACACAGTCAGGAACGGTCGCACAAAAGAGCCGTTCTTCCCTGACCCCCAGCTCAGGTGGGATTTCAAAATTACCATTGAAGGCAATACCGATGCTGTCCCGAGGATTAGAACCCAGCCAATCCAGGAATTTGGAATGCTTTATTTCACGGCTGAGTGGGAGAGCAAGGAAAACTCAAGAATCCATGAATCAAGGCTGTATGCTACAGATTCTAAAACCGGCCAGGTCATCTGGACGTTTGACTTCATGAAATCGGTTTTCGAGGTTGATAACTTCGACGACTGCGAAGACAAGCAGTGGCCTGTCATGAGCACCCCTGCTGTCGACAGCGAGGAAGGGCTTCTCTACATCGGCTCGCTTGACGGCGTTTTCTACTGCCTCGATGCAAGAACCGGCCAGAGGGTCTGGAGCTATAACACAAAGAGAATCATCAGAACTCCGGTTCTTCTTCTCAAGCCACCGGAAGTCACCAAAAAGATGGTTTATTTTGCGACCGTTGAAGGCACAATCCATGCGATGGCAGCCGGTCGTGACGCAAATGCAACCGTTGTCGCAACTTTTGCAGCTCCAAGCAAGGTTTATGCAGGCTTCTCATACGCTCTCAACAAGAAACCGCCACAGCAGCCAATGATCCTGTTCCCGTGTTTTGACGGCCAGGTTTACGCACTGAATGCCAACGACCTGACAAAAGTCTGGGCAGTTTCGATCTACAACATAAAGAACCTCAGCACAATTGCAGTTGACAACGACAGACAGGAGTGGTGGATCGCATCGTCTCAGGGCGATCCTGGCACCTGTTACCAGAACTCGATGGTTGAGCGCCACTATTTGCAGGATGGAAACCTTGGCTGCCAGAGGGCTACGTTTGGTCCAACATTCGGTTCGCCAGCCCTTGTTCTCCTTCAGGATGCAACCATCTGCCACTTTGCGACAAACTTTGGTTCGACACCACAAACACCCGCGCCGACCTACCGCTTCATGAAGCTTAAAAACGACCAGTGCCTTGGAATGTCCGACATTGTTGTTGAAAAAGGCATGTGGAACTGTGATGGCGAGCAGTGCATGAAGAACGACTACAACTATGGCTCAGTCATCGTTGACAAGGAAGCAAACACAATTGTTTTGAACAAGGAAGGCTACTGCATAAATTACGATCCAAACGGCAGGGTGGTCTTCAAAATCGAAACCGGCCACAAGACAAAAGGTCACCCGACATTTGCAAAGAGAATGCTCTTCATCCCGACAGAAGACGGACACGTTATGGCATACGCTGCAAAGTGGGGATTTGGACTTGCTCCTGAAACAGGCAGCCCCGTTGTCTGCAAGAGCCAGGAATATTCGATGAATGTTCATTTCATCTCGGAAATTCCGCTCAAGGTTCCGGTCAAGTTCAGCGTTGTCTCAGCACCGCCAGATTGCACGCTCAGATTCGTTCCAGATTCACTTTCAGCCTCAGGCGACACCTCTCTTACAATCCAGGTTGGCCCAGGTTGCCCAGAAGGAACACATGCCGTGATCATCAAGGCTGAAGGCTCAGGATTGTTGCGACAGTCGATAATTAGCCTTGTCGTCAGGGAACCATCCCCCGGTGATTTCGTGTTCCAGGCCAATCCAAACGACATAAAGATTTATGCCGGCGAAACGGCTGAATACTCCCTAACAATCGATGCAGCAGGAGGATTTGTTGGCGCAGTATCCCTTTCATTGACTGGCCTTCCAACAGGCGCAATTGGAGCCTTTGCTCCAGTCATCACGACCACCCCGGGAAAATCCAAATACAAAATCAGCGTTGCACGAAACACCACCCCAGGCGAATACAATCTCATGTTCAAGGCTGAAGGAGGTTGCAAGGTTCACACCTATCCGGTCAAACTCATAGTCGAGGCGCCGGTGCCAGGCGATTACCGATGCTCACTTACAACGCAGGATGACAAAGACATCATCATGTGGCTTGGCGAAAAGCGTGAAATACCGATCAACTGCGAGTACCTTGAAGGGTATAATCTGCCGGTCAGCTTTGAAATTCTCAACATCGGCGATTTCCCGGGAGTAACATTCACCTTCACTCCACAGAGAGTTGACTCGCCCGGTGTTGTCTCGCTCATCGTCTCAACCGATTTCTTCGGTCAGGTGATTGATGGCAAGCGAGTGACGATCATGACAACCTCAGGCCGTAAAACGCCAAAAACACAGGTGTCATTCATCCTCACCGTCAAAAAGGAGCAAGGCAGCTTCAGCATCGCTCCGAAACAGGGAACGATCAGCATAACAGCTGGTCAGCTGGGCATGGCCGTGTTTGACCTGTCAATGACTGTTAATTTCAAGGCCAGCGTTGCCTTCACGCTCGGAACAAAGGAAGGCTGTCCCGGAATCACAGCTGAATTCACACCCAACAAGCTTTATCCTTCCGTCCACGACCAGAGCACGGTTTGTGTCATTTCGGTGCCACGAACCTTCCTCGACAACGATCAGGCAGCATTGCAGCGAGGATTCAAGGAGTGCTCGATTCAGGCTGTCGGAATCGGTGGCGGCATGAGGGTCATGTCCAGAGAGATCACACTGCGAATCTACAAACCGGACACCAACCAGATCATGCGGTGGATGCCCGAGTACAAGGGCATGAAGAACAAAACCGAGGAAACGCTTGACATTGAGATAGGGAACCTTGACGGTGCCTGCTCTGTTGAATTTGACCTCATCTACAACCCGACAATTCTTGAGATCACCGATGTCACCGAAGGCCCACTCATGTCAACAGACCTGAAGAAGACAACGTTTGTAAAAACCATCAGAGGCGATCTCGGCATTACGTCAGTCAGCTGCATAAGGGAGCAGGGTGCTGGCCCAATCACTGGAACCGGCGTGTTCTGCAAGGTGAAGGTCAAGGCAAAACAGATTACGCAGGAAACCAAAATAAGCATTGCAAACATCAGAATCTTCGACTGTAATAACGCCTACAAGTCAATCAAGGCCGTGACTGTTGGAGAGCCGACGGTAAAGATTACTGTCTCAGGCTTCCTTCCGGGCGATGTTGACGGAAACGGCAGAGTTGATGCAACTGACCTGATGTGGCTTGGAAAGACCTTCGGCTTAAGCTGCGGCGAACCAAACTTTGACGCCAGAGCCGACTTCAACGACGACTGCATTGTTGACGGAATGGATTTGATCATCCTTTGCCTCAACTATGGTGCAACGCTTGAAGGAACTCCGTAATAATCAAGACTAGATAGCATTCAGCCCCGGTTTATCCGGGGCTGAATTATTTTAATGGGGTATCCTTACTCTTTGGGATTATCGTTTGTTTGTGGCAGCTTGGTTTTCGGAAGTGACTTCAGCTTGAGTGCCGTCCCTGCAAGAATCAAGCAAAACATTCCACCTAATCCAAAAGATAGAAGCTCGTTCGTCAGATGGCCGTATGGCTTGTAGAGATAAAGCAGGATTGTTGCCAATGCAAGGAAAAATCCGCCAGAGAACAGACCATAGATGAGTTTTTCCTGTTTTTCCCTGACCTGCAGAAACGCAAGCAGTCCAGCAAAAGCAGGCACAAGAAACGCGAGTGAGATATAGACTAGTGGCGAATCATTCCCCCCGATTCCGTCAAAATTCAGCCAGTTCAAGTACCTGAACAGTAGGAAAGATGAAATTATCGTAACAAACAATATCAGAGCAGAGAAATACCATTTCTGAAGCCCCTGTTTGAATGCCTCAGCAACTAATCCTGCTGTTACCAACAAGGGAACAACCCACATCATGATTGAAAGCGAAGGCCGGATGTTGAATTCAACAAAAAATGCGACCAACATTCCCAAGAGGTATAGAAACAAAATGCTGACTGCACAGAAATAGAGCAGCCACGGCAATCTTTCACCAGGTTCCCATTGCTCGCCTTGAAAACAATCCTTATCAATTCAACGTATATTACGATAATTATGAAAAAACTGACAAATATACCCATGCTATGCGACCTCCTTCTGCTCTTCGTTTTCGGTGATGGCAATACTGGATTTTTCTTGCAGATAAAGCGATGTCCTCAAATCAAACACGACGGCAAAGGTGAGAAAAACGATCGTGGTTGTCAGTGGGGCAAACATTGACTGTTTCATCAAACTCATGCCCTGCAGGGCGACCAAGAAAACAATCTGTGACAGAAGTATCAGCTTGTAGATGTCTCTGATAAAACCATCATTTTTACTGATTATCGAAATGCACAGGTATGCCGGAAGCAGGCAAATTATTGTTTGATAAAGTAGATTTTCAAGAAATCTATTATCTTTAAGTGGTGTAAATATATAAACACAGGCCAGAAGTACCGAACAGACAATGAACACCCAGTTGAAGTTGACATCCTTGACCTTTTTGTCGGTCGCCCTGTAGTTTTCATAGGCGAGGCCGATAATAATGAATACGTATAGGGAGCTCATTAACAAAGAACCGATCCAGTCATAACGGGCGCTGGAGGTTCCTGCGATCAGGAAAATCAGTTTGTTTAGATAGGAAATTACCAGTCCACCGGAGAAACCTAGCACAGACCAGGAATAAAGCTGCCACGGTGACCTGAAGAGTTCATTCATACCTTTGGAATTTTGCAAGAAATTGATCGAACCAATCGAAGCAATCACCAGCAAAGGAAAGTTAAGGAGTGCATTCTTTTCAGTTCCATAGAATATTTTGAAGAAATCGGGATAAAAAAACTGTAGCCCAACCAGCGCTAAAACGATTACCCCTGCAACAACTATCGCGCTTCTGCCGATCCATGAAAGTTTCATTTGCTCCTCCAGCTGTTTCCCATGCGGCAATACTATCAGAATTTGGACAAAAGAAAACCCCGACCTCATAAAAGCCGGGGTTTGATGACAAAATCAGAATTATTCGAGTTGTTTTTCGATCCCAAGCCTGAGATCACCGCCGACAACGATAATTGAGAGAGCAACAATGAGCAGCACCCTGATGATGCTGTCAACGTCGAATAAATTTTTTGTGATGAGGAAAGTGGCGAAAATGTGGAAAACAACAAGCAACAGGCAGCCAAGTCCGATTGTAAGATATGGGATTGAAAGTTTACCGCCCCTGGTTCTTGCCACAACGGCCCAGATGACGCCGATTAGAATGAAATCCATTGCCACAAACGAAATGAACGTTACTGACCAGATGCCAGTCATGTTTGCGACGGCAAGTTCCTTGAGCAGGAAATAGGTGACGATTCCAAATCCGACTATGTTCACAACCAGCGGAATCCAAATGTTGAATTTGGAAGTGACCCATTCAACCTGAATCGATTCAAGCCAGAAACCAACTATGAAGCAGATGTAGGCGACGAGGAAGCAGCCTGAGCTTGCGATTGAGAAATTGACGCCACCCTCGGGCATGATTTTTGTCATGGCTTCTGCTATCATGGCCAAAAGATTGGCAAGAGCGGCAAAGGTGAACCACAGCCACGGTGTTCTCTCAGATGATTTCCTGTTTGAAAGCGCTTTCCAAACCAGGAAGCTCACAAAAACCATCATCAACGAAATGATGACTGGAGCGACCCTGATTGCCCAGCTGGAAATGTCGCCCAGTTCGAGTATTCTGAGTACGGCGCCAACAACAAGAACGATGACAGCAACTATTCCTGTCCATGAAAGCTTCACGGGTCAACCTCCAATGGTTTATTCAAAAAATATGATAAATGAAAATGGGAATGGTTACAAATTTTTGGAAACAGTTCGTTTAAAACATCACGATATTAAGTTGAAATGCAAGTGATTTATGAATTAATAAAAAGCCCAGGAAAATCCTGGGCTTTGTTCGTATGATCAATTCGATCAGTAGGTGAAGATAACGGTGACGCTTGAGGTTACGGTGAGCGAGTCGGCGATGATGTCAGGAGCATAGCCGGCATCTTCAGCGCCTGCTCCGCCGGATTTGTTCATGATGTTCCGGGATGGGGCAATCGGTGACGAGTCGTTGATTGAAACAAGCTTTATGCCTGTGACTTTTCTTCCGTACTCTGAGAGGGCGACTGTTGCTTTGGTCTTTGCGTCCCTCATTGCCAACTTGAGCGCTTCCTGCCTGACGTTGTCAAGAGTCTTTGCCTCGTAGCTGATTCCGCCGATGTTGTTGACGCCGTTGCTTGTACCAAGGTCAATGATCTCGCCCATCTTCTTGAGATCGTAGACTGTCACTTTGAGGCTGTAGTTGGCCGTGTAGCCGTCAAGCTCGTTGGTGTTGTTTCTTGGATCCCATGTGTAGTGTGGATAGAGGCTGTAGTCCGATGTCACGAGGTCTTTTCTGTCCACGCCCGCTTTTGTAAGTGCGTCGATTAGGGCGTTGGCCTTCTTGTCGTTCTGCTGCTGGGCTTCCCTTGCTGACTTGTCGAGGGTCTGGAGGGTCATAACAACAGAGAATTTGTCGGCTGAGACTTTGATCAAGCCCGTGCCTGTGACGGTGAGTTCATTTTTTGGGTCAGCAGGATCGGCAGCGCTTGCCTTTCCAAAAAGAGTGAATGCCCCGACGGCCACTGCAAGGATCATGATTGCCACGGTTGCGATCTTTACGTTCTTTTTCATTTGTTACCTCCTTCGATAACCACCTTCATTACACTGCAACCCCCGAACGGGGTTCATCTGACTTTTAACCATGGGTGATCGTAATAGATGGAAACAAAGTTTGAAAGAGGAAAAGGAGGCACAAGATGAAGAAAATGATAACTCTCTCGGTTATTTTGCTCATGATTGCAGGGACAACTGTTGCAATGGGTCTTGAAAAACCAGCTCCAGTCAAAGGGATTGTCACTTCGGTCAATGACACTGGCAAAACTTTTGAAATGAAGGTTGAAGATGAGCTTTTCACGGTCAAAACCTTTGAAAAAACCAAATTCCTCTCTGACATGAAGCAGGTAGATTTCGGAATTGTGCAGGCAGACGCTGAGCTCAACGTCATTGGCAAGGTTGACAAAAAGGCAAAAATCATCGATGCAATCATTGTTGCTTCAGGAACAATTGAACCACCGCCAGATGTGCCAAAACCAAACTTCATGGCTGTCGGTTCCGTGAAAGATGTAGGCGACAACTCGTTCACATTCGCAAACGACAAAGGTGAGGTGAAAGTCGTTGTCAACGAAAAAACCAGGTATGTTTCAAAAGAAGGCCAAAAATCCTTCGCTGACATCGTGGCAAATCTTGAACTCACCATCACCGGATCGTTGGACAAAGAAACAAAGGAAGTTTCAGCCATTGTAATTCTTTGGGGCAAGAAAGAGAAGGAAGAGCCAAAGCCTGAACCGGTGGTTGGGAAGGCTTCAAACATCGACTCGCAGGCAAACACCTTCACACTCACGACAAAAAAGGGCGATTTGCTGGTGACAGTAAACGAAAACACAAAGTTCATGCCAAAAGACAAGACATTTGCTGACATAAAGGATGGCGACACTGTCTCGGTTCTTGGCAAAGTTGACAAGGATGCCGGAACAATCGAAGCTCAGGCTATCATGATTGGCAAACCCGAGAAAAACGAAGGTCCAAAGCCTGTTTTAGGCGTTGTCAGCGAAATTGATCGTGACGCATCCTCGTTTATTTTGACAGCCGAAGACGGCAAGACCGTGAAGGTTGTCTGGTCTGACAAAACTAGATTTTTCCTTGGCAAAGAACCAAAGACTGCCCAGGATTTGACCGATGGCTCAACCATCGCTGTTGTTGGAAAAATCGATGGCGACACCTTGAACGCAATCCTTGTCAGCCTCGATGGCAAACTGCCAAAGAAGCCCTGAAAAACAGCGTTCCCAGCCGACCCCCGATTAACATCGGGGGTTATTTGTTTTACTGCAGGAACATCGGCCATTTGCCGATTTCATGGTTCCAGAGGATCAAGTTTCTTTAATCCATCACTTAAATATTGATTACTCTATATGCACTTTTCTAAAATTTATCTTTTTAGGTTCAGGGAATGTTACAGCCATGTGGTATAGTTTTTCATAATCGAGCCAGAAATCCTCACTTCTTTTTTTTCTATATTCTTTGATCAAAGGGTCAGCCAAGGGATAAGTTTTTTTAATAGAATCTCTCCAGTCTTTTGCGAAATCTTTCAGACCAACTTTTGTATATCGAAGAATTTTAGCAATTAGATCGTATGATCTGCTAACTGTTTCAATATTTTTCTTATCTTCATCAGACAAATCAGCAAATGACTTGTTAATTAGATCATCTTTTTTATTTAATATATACCTTCTTGCATCTATAAAATCTAGATCTTGTGCTATATCAAATACTTTAATATATGTCTCCGCAGTTGATTTCGATTTATTTAAGTTAATTAGAAGCCAAGCGCATAATGTAGAACCCAATGTAGCAAGAGCAGTCAATATTAAAGAAATGACTGTTAATGATGATACAGTATCAATACATTGTTCCATATTCCCTCCATTGAAATCAATAATATATGCCCTTTGCTATTTTTGCAAGTCCGTTCTGATCTTGATTAGAAATGGGTAAATTTTTCATAGATTATTAAGTTGCAAACAAATTATAATTCCGTTCAACAGAGAAGAGTTGGATCATGTGACATGCACCAAAATACCATTTAAAAAGTGTCTGCTTGTTTCATATACAGTAAACTAACAATAAACACCACATTCCCAGCCGACCCCCGATTTTTAATATCGGGGGTTATTTATTGGCAGCAACTTCGGTCACGCTGACCCAAAGTTCACTTTCCCGATTGGCGGTGAGGTTGAAGTAGTGGCCAGTTCAGGAGTAACCAAGCTCACTGTCAAAAAACACTGATTTTTAAAGCCTACACCTTTCATGATTCAGAGTGTTTATCTTGTTTCCACCGCTTGGGTTTGCGCCTGTCTTGAATTTGATCCAGATGTCGCCGTTTTTTGTGTTGTAGGAGTATTTGGCTCCAAGCATTGCAACCACCGAGATTGGAACGTACAACTCACCAAAATATGTTGGACTGACCAAAGCGTTTGCCTTGTCAATGGCAACAGGCTGGCCATCAACAAAGGCTATTGACTGTCCTTCGGTGAGAAGAACTTTTTTATCTCCATAAGCGAGCATGATGTAGGTATTGCCTTCATCTCCGTAGGTTGAGCAGGTTCCGCCTGACATCCAAAGCAACGTCGCCATGTCTGATGCGCTGATAAATGGTGATTTGAACGCAACTTTTACAGGCTGGCTGATCCAGTCGGACACGTCGAGTTTGTTGACCGTCACCGCCGAGGACTGGGTTTTAAGGTTGATGGCAATTTCGGGGGAGAGCAGGAAACGGTTGAAGTTGTAGTGGATTGACGACCAATCATCCGAGAAAGCCTCGATGTTTATGGTCAGCTGTTGCGGGTCAAGCTCGAACATGCCCTTGAAGGAGGAGTCACTTTCAACGTGGATCGCTTCATCGCCAACACGCACATATTTTGCGCCCGGGGCAATTCCGTTGATTTTGAAGATGTTGCCCGATTGAGGGGCAATACTGTCTATGTCGAGATTTGGCAGGCTTGTGTCTTTCCAGGCGAAGTCGGCTTTTCCAAAAACACCCTTTGCAAGATAGGAGTCACGTCTGCTGTCTTTGGAAAGCTCGTTGTAAACTACATAATCGCTGCTCATACCTTCAAAATCCACCATCAGGCAGCCGTCCAGTGCGTTGGCGCTGTTTCCTGCAAAAACCGTCAGATATTTTGAGGTGTTGTAGCATTTGTTGATGTAGCAATAAATTATGCCTTCGTCAGGCCTTGAAAACGTCTGGCCACCTACAGAGAACCGTCCGTCGCCGAACTGTACGGGGAAGCAGTTTGAAATATCAGCTGTCATTGAATTGACCGATGGGTCACCGAACAGGTAGACGTCAGCCTGAGTAAGCATTTCTTCCGATACATCCGTGTCTGGCAGCAGGTCTACGCCGTATGAGTTTGCTGATTGAAGATAGCGGTAGAAGAGCCTTGCCCAGTATTTAGAAACCATGATCTGAGCCATGTCTCCGCCCTGTGTGCCGTAGACAACAATTGAGTAGCGGCCACGGTTGATGCAGTCGGAGAGCGGGCCTGTTGGCGGAAGATTTGACCTTGACGGGAACCACACCCTTGGATCGATGACCACGTCGGTTATTGGCGAAGGAGTTTCCACAGTTTCCGTGTAATCGTTGATTATGATGCGTTTGTAGGCGTCTTCACCGTCTTCCTTGTAGTAGATGTCTGCTTCAATGTCGACCCAGGTTGCGCCGCCCCTTGCGCCAAATGAGATGTCGGTTGTGTATGTGCCATCGTCGTTTTGTGTAGCCTTCATTCCAGACACCCAAACGTCAAGATGTGAAGCTCTTGCAAGCCAGTCCAGGAAAAAGTTCCCTGGGATGTCTTCGCCGAAGTTTTCCACGCAATAATCCCAAAAATCGTAGGCGTCAGCTCGATTGCCTTTGTAGGCATCGACAAACCCGGAGATAAGGGACGTGAATTTTGAATCACCGAGGAAATATCGGAGCATGTGATAAATCCAGGGGCCCTTGTTGTAGGCGATGTGGGTTCTGATGTCAGAGTTTGCGTTTGTAAGGTAAAGCAATGGCGTGTCACCATTTCGGTCGATGTAGGAGAAATAGTTGCCGATGTCCTGGGTCATCATCTCGATCATCTTGTATCGACCTTCAACCGATTCGTTGTATAGGTATGAAATGTAGGAGACAAGGCATTCAGTTGTCAGCACTGCCGAGTTGTCGTTGCCCATGTAGGTGAGGATAGTTCCCGGTGTCCAGCAGTGGCCGATCTCATGGGCAAGAAGATTTCTCTGCCTTCCTTCAAGGGGTTGATTTAGCGACGACGTGTAAATGAGAGTCATTCCGGCAGGCCCCATGCCACCGTTTATGTAATCGCTGACTTCAACAAGCTGATATCTGGTTTGGGGGAACAGCCCAAGATATTTTTCGTGGTGTTCGATGATTGCCTGGATTTCTTCAACATATTGCTTGCCAAGCTGTATGTGATTCTGGAAGAAATAGACTTTTATCGGGGTTGCGTTGTAAAAGCCATCAACGGTTTTGTATGGCCCGGCTCCACAGGTGAGGTACTGGCTCTGATAGTCGAGTTTGTAGGTTGTTGTTCCGCCAGATGACGACATTTCCTTGCCGATGCAGTATGTTTTCCATTCTGCCGGGGCTTTGATGGACAGGGTCGTGTCCTTTGGCAGCCAGTAGTTTTGCTCGGGAATTTCCGGGAGCCAGCCGTACACGAAATGTGCCATGTCCTCACCGACATACACAGCGTTCATCTGCCTCGGATCGCCAGGTGCGTAGCCGTCGTACTCGATGTGGAGTTTATGTGTTTCATCCTCTTTTGCTGGGGTGAAGATGTCGATGGTGCCGTAGCTGAAGTAGGCAGGAACCTGTTTGTCGTCGAGGGTCAGTGCGGTTATTTCGTAGGAAGGGTCAAGCTCAAGCTCGAACTCCAGCACATTTTCGTAAGGAGTCAGATCGATGTCGGCTTTTACCGAAAACCCATACGATTCAGGTGAAATTTCAAGGCTGACACTCATTTTTGACATGAGCACCGGCACTCTGTGAAGCGCCTGTGTGTCACGGGTGACCACTACCATTGAACAAATCATTATGAAAACAGTTGTGAGGACGAATAGTCTGCGCATGAGACCTCCTGAAATCATTATGCCAAATTTTCCCAAAAATGGCAAATTTTGACTTTCCGAAATCCAGATCTTATTGATTGTTATTGCCAAGCGGAACCTACAGTTTAGAGATTGCCTGACATGTTTTTAAAGATAAAATGACATATAAAAGTTAAATGTTTCATAAGGATTGCATTTTATAACCTGACGCGTAGAATTGAAGTGGAGAATTGTTATTATGGAGGTTTGTATGAAGAAAGCTTTGGCTTTTGCGGTTGTAGCTATGCTCGTTCTCTCGGTTTTTATCCCAATGAAGAAAACACACGCTCTGGACAAGATCGATATCTCCATTATGAAGATGGATCTGACAAGAAATGAGATGATTCCAGTCGTAGTTGAGCTTGAGGGAAGTACGGTTGTTGACGTTCTCACTTTTGAAGGGAAGAAACCATTTTCCAACTTCGAAATCATGCGCACCGACAACAGGATGGCCTCGTTTGTTTATAACAAACTCAAAGCAACACAAGAATTTGCCATATCTGCAACAAAAACAATTTCCTCCAATATCGTAATCGGCTCGTCGTTCCAGTATGTACTCAATGGGTTTTATGCTGAAATGCCAGCAAACAAAGTGGTTGAGCTTGCCGACATGCCATTCATAAAGAGCATCAATTATGTTCAACCGCAGCATCTGGATCGCACAAGGTCAAGAGTATTCCTGGGTGCTGAAAAAACCTGGAACACAGTTGTCGATCCCCAGGGAAGGGCTGTCAATGGAAACGGCATTCTTTGCGCTGTGACAGATTCAGGACTTGACTATACCCATGTGGATTTCGGTAATCAGTCGAGACCGACCGGGATGAAGATTCCAATCAGCCGTGACCTTGCCTACAACGACCCTGACTGCATGGAAGAGGATGAAAGCTATCACGGCACTGCTTGTGCAGGCATTGTAGCCGGTGAGGGTCCGACAAATCCAAAGACAAAAGTAAAAGAGTTGGGTATAGCGCCAAAGGCGAAGATTGCGGCATTTAAGATCGGAATGAAGCAACAGCAAGGTCTTTCAGGCGAAGGCACTATTGCTGCCTTCGAATATCTCATTAAAGATAAGATCCAGGTTTCAAACAACTCTTATGGTGCTCCGGGTGGAAGGTCTTTCCTTGAGGCAGCCGAGAACAGGGCGGTGCTTGCTGGCGTTTGCGTCGTCGCCTCACAGGGGAACAACGGATCACCGAGCCAGTATATTCCAATTGTTAGTGGTTCCATGGCCTCTCCGGTTAATGTCATCGGCGTAGGTGCACTCGATGATACCGACAGCGCAAGAATAAACATTCTCAACTCGCGGGACGAAAACATAAACAGCAAAAACAACATGGCCTATCTGGGTATGAATGGAAAGTATCTCCCAAGCTCGTCCAAGCAGAATTTTGTTGTTATGGACTGCGGATGGGGCAGAACCGATGACTTCAAAGGAATTGATGTCAAAGGGAAAATTGCATTGATTCAGAGAGGTCCAAGCCCAGCCCTTGCCAATGATTTTGGCCCTTCAATATCGTTCAAGGAAAAGTGCATCAATGCTGCAGATGCAGGTGCAAGAGCAATGATTCTATACAACTACACATCAGGCCCGGTCAGAGCGATGTATTATGACCAGTCACAAGGAGAGACTCCCGATAAATTCAATTTTATCCCCAGTTTTGAGCTGTTTGATTCTAACGTAGGAATGACCCTTAGAGATGCTTTGCACAAAGACAAATCTTATTCATTGGGGAAGCCTACGAATGATCAAAATAGCATCAACATCTCGATTGAAATAACCATGACTGGGAATATTGCATCATTCACTTCTTCCGGCCCATCTTTCAGGGGTTACTTGAAACCAGATGTGTCTGCGCCGGGTGAAGGTATTCACACATGCTTTGCCTCGACCACCAAGGAAACAAAAGGCATAAACAATGCTTATACGGAGCAATTTGGTGGAACGTCAGCTGCAGGGCCTTTTGTTGCAGGTTGCGCAGCGCTGGTCAGGCAGGCAAGACCAAACTGGGACGCTTTTGAAGTGAAAAGATCACTGATGAATACCGCGGAACCGCTGAAACGCTTTTCAAACGATTACTATATCCCGATGACAAGCCAGGGAATGGGTAGAGTCAACGCCAACCTTGCAGCAACGACCCCAATTCTGTTTGCGCCGGCGTCAGCTCTCATCATTGCAGATGGTGGCAGAATCAACATTACAGACCCACCGGCAGAGTTGTCTGATAGTCAGTCAGCAGCGACATTGCCAAGTGATGTTGTGGCTTCAAAGATTCCCGTAAAGATTACCAATTACTCGGAAAAACCTGTGAAATTAAGCCTGAGTGTAGAAATAAACTCAGCCAGGCCTGAGCAATTCAATGTTAATCTCACAAACACAGAGATTATTATCCCGGGAACGAACAAAATGGGTGTGTTGGGATCAGCATGGTTTGGCTTATCAATCGATCTTCCCCCAGGAAAAGTCAAGGGCTATCTCAATGACATCTACATCTGGGCAACTGAAAAGGTAACCAACCGAAAATGGCACATTGGCGTTTGCGTTTATAACAATGACCCGATGATTCAGGGGGCAAACTCAACCTACGTGAGCAACTTTGAGTTTGAAAACACAACCTTCACCCCAAACGATGATGGGGATTCTGACACCATCAACGTCAAATATGAGGTGGTCGGTGGATCAGTTGAATACGCTTCATATTTTGGAAACTTCCTCTACAACCTTAAATTCTACGTAATTGACCAGAACTCGGAGAAGTGGGTTCTAATCAAATCTGAGCCATATCTTGAACTTGGCCCACAAAGTTTAACCTGGGACGGAAAGGATGCAAACGGCAACTTTGTCTTGCCAGATGGAGACTGGAAGCTGTCCATGACTTGCCAGGCTACATTGATAGATACGAGTAGAATGGTCTACGTAAACGTTGAAGACTGGCCAGGAGCCATGTTTGATCTGGACAACACAACGTTCACGATAGATAAAAGCCCTGTTCCGCCACTGCCAACCCTTTACGCATTTGTCAAACCCACTGAACCTGGTGTCGGTCAAATGTTCGAAGTTGGCGTCTATATCAAAAATGCCACAAACATAAAGAGTATGCAGTTCAAGGTGATAATGCCCGGCGCCAGCGATGTTGTTCAGTATATGGGTTATTCAAAGGGCGATTTCATGACCAAGAATGAGCCGATGGCACTTTACTCGTGCGAATATGACAGGGACAAAGACCAGCTCACAATTGACATTCAAAGGGCGGTGGATGGTGTATCCGGTGAGGGCTGGGTCCTTGACCTGAAGTTTATGGCCAAGGAAATGAACTTCTTTGATGTCCAGTTCTCGGATGTAAACATGTCCATGCTGGGCGATACGATGAAAGAGGTTAAAACAAAAGCATTCTTCAAGAACGCGGAGATTTCGGTGTTCAAGGAAGCCTTTGACCCGACAGATTTCAACCACGACACAAAGATAAATGACGAAGATCTGAAGATTCTCTTGGATTGTATGGACTCCAAGGATGGCGACGGTCGATACAACTGGCGTTGTGATTTGAATTACGACCTGGTCATAAATATTGAAGATTACGCGATATTCTCAAAATCCTACAGTAAACGCTAGCTCGAACTGAACCACCGTTTTTATGCCGGCTATGCCAATAGTCGGCATAATTTCGGTTGCGATTTATTGTTTTTAACAGACAGGTTGCTACAATCGATAGCAAATTTTTCTTTCCCCGGAGGAAGTGTGAAAAATATTGTAGCAACAGTATGTGCCATAACCATGATTATGGCCTTCACCACGCCCATCAAGTCGGCAAGCGCGATTGACAAGATCGATTCAAAGCTTGTTGCAATGGGGCTTGCCAAAACAGACAAGGTTGATGTCATCGTTGAGCTTGACGACCTAACGGTTGTCAGCGCATCAACATTCGACAAAAACATAGTTTATTCATCAAAAGAACTCATGAGACCAGAGAATGTCGTGACCAAGTATCTGGAAAAGAAACTCGTCAGGGTTCAGAACTCCAACATCGACATTGTGAAAACCTTCTCTCCTGAGATCAAAATTGGTATGCAGTACCAATATGCTCTGAACGGCTATTTTGCAACCGTTCCATTGGATGCTGTTGAAAAAATCGCATCTCTCCCGGGCGTAAGGTATGTTTATTACAGTGAACCGATGAATTTCTACAGAACAAGGGCAAGAGTTGCTCTTGGTTGTGAGAAAATCTGGTCAACACTCAAAGACAAGAATGGTAGACCGGTTGATGGCAATGGAATGCTCGTCGGTGTTACAGACTCAGGACTTGATTACACACACGTTGACTTTGGCGCACAGACATCACCGGTTGGTCCAAAAGTCAAAATCAGCCGTGACCTTGCCTACAAGGACAACGACTGCCAGGAAGAAGAAAACATACAGACTGTCGGACATGGAACGGCATGCGCAGGCATCATTGCAGCCGATGGCCCATTCAACAAAACGACCAACGTTTGGGAGAAGGGTCTTGCTCCAAAGGCATCGCTGGCTTCATACAAGCTTGGAATGAAAGACCAGATGGGTCTCAGTGGCGAAGGCATCATGGCTTCGTGGGAATTGAACATCAAAGATAAAGTTGATGTCTCCAACAACTCATACGGTGGCGTCGGTGGAAGATCGTTCACAGATAGAGCTCAGGAAAACTGCATCAGAGCAGGCTGTGTTGTTCTCGCGGCTCAGGGCAACGAAGGCTCACCTGGCGTGCTTCTGCCAATCCCATGCGGAACAACATCGGCACCAATCAATGTTATCGCCGTTGCAGCACTCGACGACACAGATGCAGCAAAAATCGAAGTTGTTGATGCTGCCGATGAGAGCTTTAGAGACAACATCTACGTTTCATCAGTTGGAAATACAGGCATGCAGTTCACGGCGCTCCTCAAGCAGTTTGATCTTGTTGATTGTGCATGGGGAAGAACAGTCGATTTCGAAGGCCTTGACCTTAACGGGAAAGTTGCTCTTGTCCAGCGTGGGCCAAGCGCTGATCTGAAAGCACAGTTTGGCGATCCGATCACGTTCAAGGAAAAATGTGAAAATGCAGCAAAAGCCGGTGCGAAGGCAATGCTTCTGTACAACTACGAGAGCAGTGAAATCAGAGCCCAGTATTGGGATCCTGCAAACGATGACCCAAAGAAGCTCAAGCTTGTACCGACATTTGAACTCTCAAACTATATCCAGGGATATGCCATCAGGGATGCACTTCATGCTGGGCATGACTGGGATTTTGGTTCTGTAGATAAAAATCAGAATAAATTTACCATCCAGGTGAAAGAGATCGGACGCAAGGGTATCGTCTCAACCTACTCATCATCAGGCCCGAACTACTTTGGCTACCTCAAGCCAGACGTTGCAGCGCCAGCGGATGGAACTCACACAACAGCTGCCTATTTCATGAAAAAATACTTCAAGAGTGATTACTGGGAAGTTTTCAATGGTACATCGGCAGCAACGCCAATGGTTTCTGGTTGTGCAACCCTCATCAAGCAGGGCAGACCGGAATGGTCGCCGTATGAAATCAAGAGAGCCCTCATGAACACCGCAGAACCGCTCAAGAGACTCTCAGGAGACTACTATGTCCCGATGACAGTCCAGGGAATGGGCAGAGTCAACGCTCAGTCAGCCATCCTCTCAAACCTGCTTTTCCAGCCTGCATCAACGCTCATCCTTGCAAAGTCTGGCAAAACAAATATGACAGACCCGGCACCGGAACTTTATGATGACAACGCAAAGGCATCAATACCGGCAGATGTACTTGGATCACGAATCCCTGTCAAGATTGTTAATTATTCAAACAAACCATCAAAGATCGGTCTAAGCTTCGAAATCAACTCGGCAAGACCTGAACAGATCGGTGTAAACCTTACAACAACAGAGCTTACAATTCCGCCCGCAGACGCAAAAGGTAATCCTGGCTCAGCATGGTTCGGTGTTGATGTTAAGCTCCCAGAAGTTGTCAAAGGCAGACTTAATGACATCTACATTTGGGCAACCGACAAATCACAGAACAAGAAATGGCACATCGGAGTCTGTGTTTACAATCAGGATCCGACCGTGCAGGGCGACAACAACTCTTTCGTTGACGAACTCGAAGTAAAAACACCATACATCTCACCAAACGGTGACGGTGAAGACGAAGTGCTCGAAGTCAATGGCGAAGTATCCTGTGGAAATTTCAATGTCCAGTCCTTTGACAACTATCTCACGGGTGCCCAGATCTGGGTTTCAGACCAGAACCAGGAGAGATGGATAAAGATCAAGGATGAGCCACTCCTCGAACTTGGACCATTCTCGTTCAAGTGGGATGGCAAGGATGAAAACGGCAACTATGTCCTGCCGGATGGAAACTGGTCTTTGCAAGTGATTTTGCCATGCTATTTCTATAATGGCCAAAGTGTTGTCGGGCAATGGATATATGCAGATTTGGCAAATTCTGACTTCACAATCGAGAAGAGCCCTGTGCCACCTCTACCAACGTTGTCAGCGCAGGTTCTGCCTCTTGAGCCAGGTGTGGGTCAGATGTTTGAAGTCGGCTTGTACCTTAGTCATGCAACCGATGTGAAGAGCATCCAGTTTAAAATCAACATTCCTGGTGGCTCAAGCATTGTCCAGTACATGGGATATGACAAAGGCGATTTCCTGATCCAGGATGAACCGCTTGCCCTGTTTACAACCGACTATGACAAGGACAAAGAGACATTTGACGTCAGCATCCAGAGACCGCTTGATGGCGTAACCGGTGATGGTTACATCCTCAAACTCAAGTTCATGGCAAAGGATTCAAACTACTTCGACATAAGATTCTCAGACCTCATTCTTTCGATGATCGGTGAGAACGGAAAAGAAACAAAAACAAAAGCCTTCTACAAGAATGGCGAAATATCAATCCTTGAGAAAGCATATGACCCGGCCGATTTCAACAGGGATGGGAAGGTTGATGACAAGGACGCCAAGATTCTACAGGATTGTATGGACGCCAAAGACGGCGATACAAACTACAACTGGAGATGCGACCTCAACTACGACAGAGTCATTGACGTCAATGACTACACAATCTTTGCCAAGTCTTACAGCAAGAGATAAACGCATTTAATATCACAACTCAACGATGCCAGGCTGAAACCAGCCTGTCATCTGCATTTTATGGGGTGTTGCCCAAAACTCGAAAATCTGCTAAACTTTCAACAGAGCAAACTATTGGAGGGCAGCATGAAGTCATGGGTATCGATCCTATGTGTGACAGCAATCGTCTTTTCTTTGTTTATTCCCATTAATAACAGCAATGCGCTTGAGAAAATTGATGAAAACCTTATCGCCAGGGGGTTTGGCTCGTCAGAAACTGTCGAAGTTTTTGTTGAGTTGATGGAGCCCACTGTTGTTCAGTCAGCAACCTTCAAAACCAACAAAATCTTTGCCGCAAGAGAGATAATGAACCCCGGGAACATCATGACAAGATTCCTTGTTTCGAAGCTTACCAGAATGCAAGATGTTTCGATCGGCAAGATTGAGGCTGTGGCCTCCGGTTTTGAGGTTTTAGACAGATTCCAGTACGCCTTCAATGGTCTTTATGCGAAAGCTCCATTGGCTGCAATTGAGAAAATCGCCTCACTGCCAGATGTAAAATTTGTCTGGGGCAATGCGACTCTGTATCCGACCAGAACGAGGGCGAGAGTGGCTCTAGGTTGTGAGACTGTTTGGCAAACGATCACGGATCCCAAGGGAAGGCCGGTTGATGGGTCTGGAATGCTTGTTTCTGTGACTGATTCTGGTCTGGACTACGCTCATTCCGATTTTGGTTCCCAAAAGAAGGCAATTGGCAACAAGATCAAGGTTAGTCGTGATTTTGCCTACAATGATGATGACTGCCAGGAAGAATCAAACCTCTATACGGTTGGTCATGGAACAGCCTGCGCCGGCATCATTGCAGCCGATGGCCCCAAAAACAAAACAACAGGCGTGATGGAAAAAGGTCTTGCGCCAAAAGCATCCCTGGCCGGATACAAGATGGGCTACAGGGACGAACCGGGTTTTTCATCAGCCTCAGCGCTCAAAGCCTTTGAATCTATGATAAAAGATAAAGTAGATGTTTCCAACAACTCATACGGATCTCCAACCGGAAGGTCACCAAATCAGGTTGCAGAAGAAAACTGTGTAAAGGCTGGCATCGTTGTTGTCGCATCTCAAGGCAATGAAGGATCGCCTGGGAGTTACCTGAAAATCACTTCAAGCAACACCGCTTCCCCACCAAGTGTAATTTCTGTTGGCGCTCTCGACGATACTGACGGCGCAAAACTTGAAATTCTGGACTCAAACGATCCTCACATGACCGGTGACGTTATGCCACTTCTGATGGGAATCACTGGCATCCAGTTTACGTCGGCGGATCTTCCTTTTGAAATTGTCGATTGTGGCTGGGGAAGGTCAGAGGATTTCAAAGGATTGGACGTAAAAGGTAAAATAGTCCTGATGCAGAAAGGACCTCACTCGTCCGAGAAACAGGGAGCAGAGGTTGATTTCAGGCAAAAATGTATCAACGCAACAAAAAACGGAGCAAGAGCAGCAATCATCTACAACTACAACAACACAGAACTCAGGCCGGAATATTATGACCCTCTCAAGGAAGACCCCAAAAAAATAGGCTTACTTCCAGCATTTCAGCTTGTTGGCTACGGTCAGGGAATGCAGATAAGATCAGCCTTACACAAGGGAAACAAGTGGCAAAAGGGTATGGTCGACACAAGACAAAACACCGTGAAAGCCAAAATTAGGGATGTTGGCCGAAGAGGTGCAATCTCAACCTATTCATCGCAAGGCCCCAGCTATTTTGGTTTCCTTAAGCCCGATGTTTGCGCTCCAGCCGATGAAACCCACACAACAGCAGCCTCTTTCATGAAGAAATATCTGGGCGACTACTGGGAATTTTTCAACGGAACTTCTGCGGCAGGCCCTATGGTTGCAGGGTGTGCGGCACTGGTCAAACAGGGCAGACCAGAGTGGACAGCGTATGAGATCAAGCGGGCGTTGATGAACACAGCTGAACCGCTCAAGCGAGTGTCGGGTGATTATTATCTGCCAATGGTTTCTCAGGGAATGGGGCGAGTCCATGCCCAGCTTGCAATAACTACCAACCTGCTTATTCAGCCTGCCTCTACCGTGATCATTGCAAAAGATGGCAGGGTCAATATGACCGATCCATCTGATGACCTGTACGACCCTGACAAATTCCAGTTGCTTCCAAACGATGTAAAAACTTCAAAGATTCCTCTCAAGTTTACAAACTATTCCAAAAAAGAAATGACCGTAGATTTGAGTTATGAAGTGAACTCGCTCCATCCGGAAAGAGTTTCTGTCGACATCACATCCTCGAGTCTTAAGGTACCGCCAGCTGACGACAAAGGCAATCCAGGATCAGCCTGGGTGGGTGTTAACATCGACTTTAATCAAGGCAACAAGGCAAGGCTCAATGACATCTACATCTGGGCTGTCGATAAGGCATCAAACAGAAAGTGGCACGTTGGCGTTTGTCTCTACTCCCAGAATCCGACATCGCCGGGCGTGGAGAACACTTATGTAAATGCGGTGGAGATTTCTGATCCGGTCATCTCGCCAAATGGTGACGGAATTGATGAAACACTTGAAGGAACATTCGAGGTTTCATGCGGCAACTTTGAATACGAGAATTTTGACAACTATCTTCAGAGGGCACAGATTTGGGCCATTGATGTAAACCAGGATGAGTGGGTGCTGATAAATGAAGAACCTTTCCTGGAACTTGGTCCACACAAATTCACCTGGGATGGCAAGGATTCCAACGGAGACTATATTCTTCCCGATGGTGACTGGACTTTCAAAATCTTTGTGCCAGCTCACGTTGTTTCGAATGGGAAAACTGTTTCCGGTTATTACTCAAGCTTGATCGAAGACTCAGGGTTCACGGTTGAAAGCAGCCCAATACCGACCCCACCGACCCTGTCAACGATAATAAACCCTTATGAACCAGGCGTGGGTCAGACTTTTGAAGTGGCTATTTATCTGAAAGGCGCAAAAAACATAAAGAGTGTCGAGTTCTATCTCACAATCCCGTCATCCTCACAGCTTGCAACCTACATGGGCTATGAAAAAGGTGATTTCATGCTCCAGGGCGATCCAAAGGTTTCGTTCTCCGTTAGCCACGATAAAGACAAGGAGACTGTTTATGTGAGCATCCAGAGGGTGCTTGACGGCGTTTCCGGTGACGGTTGCCTGGTCAAGCTCAAGTTTGTGGCGTTGGAGCCAAACTATTTTGACGTGAAGTTCTCGGACATCACCCTCACCAAAGTTGATGACAATGAGAAAGAAGTAAACATCAAATCCTTCTACCGGGATGGTGAGATCGCAATCTACCCAACAGCATATTCTGTGGCTGATTTCAACCGGGATGAAAAGGTTGATGACAAGGATTACAAGATCATTCTTTCCTGTCTTGGCGCAAAGGATGGCGATCCAAACTACAACTGGAGATGTGACCTCAACTTTGACAGAGTGATCGATATAAACGATCTGTCCATCTTCTCAAAGAATTACAAGAAATAAATCCCGCCCCCATCAAAAAAACGACCGTCATTTTGCCATGGCGGTCGTTTTCATTTATAATGGATGGAAAATGGATGGTGCAAAAAGATGATGAAAAAAATTGCTCTTCTGGTTTCCGTCATGATCATCCTGCCTGTGGCCGGCGTTTTTGCCATACAAGACGGCTTGTCGAAGATAAGACCAAGCGTTCCCTCCTGCGATCCTGAAACTACAGTTGGCGTTTTTGTCGAACTCAGGGATCCGCCAGTTGTTTTTGCGCAAACTTTTAATGGCGCAGTCGCAATTTCTTCAAGAGAGTTGATGAGACCAGGCAATGTTTCAACCAGATTTCAGCTGGCTATGCTGACAAACATGCAGGAAAAGCATTTAAGGACTGTCAAAAACATAGCTCCAGGCTCAAAAATAGGCATGTCTTACCGATATGCCTTCAACGGATATTTTATTGAGACAAAACGGGCAAACCTGGAAAAAATAGCAAACTTGCCCGAAGTCTTGTCGATTTTTGCCATCAAGCCACAAACCATCCAGAGAACCCGTACAAGGGCGCTCATCGGAGCTGAAAAAGTCTGGCAGACCGTGAAAGACCCGAAAGGCAGGGAAGTTGACGGCAAAGGGGTGCTCATCTCAATCACAGACACTGGTCTGGACTATACTCACCCTGATTTTGGCTCCCAGAAGAAACCGGTTGGTTCAAAAGTGGTTGTCAGTCGCGACCTTGCCATGAAAGACAACGACTGCCAGGAAGAGGCGATGGAGCTTCACGGAACCGCCTGCGCTTCGATCGCTGCCGGTGATGGCCCCGACAATACTGTGACCGGCGTTAAGGAAAAAGGCATCGCTCCAAAGGCGCTTCTTGCCGGATACAAAGGCGCTGCAATCATCAACGGTCAGGAACAGTTCACACAGGAAGCTGCAATGGCCTCGTGGGACTGGCTGATTATTGACAAAATCGATGTTTCAAGCAACTCGTGGGGCGTGCCTTCCGGTGAACATGAGTTTGAAAAGCAGGAGCTGGCGTGCGCCCTTGTCGGGTGCACGGTTGTTTGTGCAAATGGCAATTATGGAACACAGGGTGACGGCTACTTTCCTCTGCCACAGAGTTCCTCGGGTGCAGGGAATTCGGCCATTGGTGTTGGAGCAACCGATGATCTCGACGTTTCTTATCTGAAAGTCAGCAACAAAAATGACTCAGTACAGCTAACCGGCATGTGGGGTGAAACCGGCAAAACGTTTGAAAAATTTGAAACTCCTTTACCTGTTGTCGATTGCCTCTGGGGAAGGGCAGGTGATTTTCCGGATGTCAAAGGCAAAGTCGCTTTGATTGAGCGAGGGCCGTTTGATCCAAAATTTGGCGAACCAGTAACCTTTGCTGCAAAGATTGAGAGAGCGTATGACAACGGTGCTTTGGCGATAATACTATCAAACATTGATT
The DNA here is from genome assembly GCA_964472265.1 of uncultured Caldisericales bacterium. GTDB lineage: Bacteria > Caldisericota > Caldisericia > JAAYUI01 > JAAYUI01 > JAGNLA01. Next base: position 44,171 of record CAYYJO010000003.1, read on the forward strand.
CATCCTTCATTTATGGGAGCTATGCCGACGACACCTCTCAAAAAATGCTGCCAATCTACGAACTTGGGAATTTCCAAGGTGACGCCGTCAGAAGAAGGCTTCATGACATGACTTCATGGAAACCCGGCGAACTCGATCTGAAGCAAAAGGATGTGAAAGTCGAATTTTCAAGGCCGAAAGTGAAGGGCACGGTTGCTTACTTTTCGTCCAACGGGCCAACAAAACTGGGCTTCCTCAAACCTGACGTCTGCGCTGCCGGAATCGGAGTTCATGCGGCTGCATCCAAACATTTCTGGGACATCTACAAGGGCTACTATTTTGAGACGATGGGCGGAACATCATCGGCAACGCCGTTTGTTGCCGGTTGTGCTGCGCTTGTCAAGCAGGCCAGACCAGGCTGGTCTCCCTTTGAAATCAAACGGGCATTGATGAACACAGGCACGCTTCTAACCAAGATGGATGGTTCAAGGTTTTTGCCATTTGTCGCACAGGGAATGGGCAGGGTAAATGTCTACGATGTCTGCACAACCAATATTTTAATCCAGCCTCCGTCAGCGCTCATCGTTGCAAATTCAAAAAAAATCAACATAGCTGATAAGCCTCCAGAACTTGGCGACCCGGCAAAACAGGCTGGAATTCCAAAGGATGTTTTGAAATCTGATATCCCCTTGAAAATTTACAATTATAGCGACAAGGAAGTGACGCTGAATCTCAGCTTTGAGATCAACTCAGGAAAGCCTGACCAATTCAGAGTTGGTTTCACTTCAACAGAGGTTGTGGTGCCACCGGCAAAGGACGAGCCAGGCTCCACCTGGGTTGGAATGAATGTGAAGATGCCGGCGATTGTCTGGGGATCACTCAACGACATCATCATCTGGATGACCGACAAAGTCACAAACAGACGCGTTCATACAGGCATCTGCATCTACAGCGGCGATCCCGAAAAAGGCAGACCGAAGCAGGGAATCATTAAAGACTTGAGGGCGAGCAACTGGAGAATAACGCCAGATGGCGACGGTGTGGATGACGAAATTGAGTTTAAATACGACATCACAGGCGGCCTGAAAGACGGCGAACCTTATCCGATCATAAACAATCAGGGAAAAATGCTGGTTTTCTGGGCTACCGACAAAACCGGTGGCAGGTGGTCGGCAATTCATGTTCAGGATGAGTTCGAGCCTGGGCCTGACTCTTTTGTATGGGATGGGAAAGACATAGATGGGAAGATGGTTTTGCCTGATGGTGAGTGGTTTGTTGGAGTCACCGCACTTTCAAAGAGTCTGAGCGCTGAACAGTCTGCATTTGTAGATGGAATCAGTGAGTATCAGACTGATTGCTCATTTGTGATGGAAGGCAGTTCGACTGAACCACCACCGAGTATTTCAGCAACCGTCGACCCAATCGAGCCATCGGTTGGCAACAAGCTGTGGATTTGTTTGAATCTGTCGCATGCCAATAATGTGAAATCGCTTTCCATGAAGGTCAAAATAGAGGATGCAAAAGAGTTTATGCCCTACATCGGCTACGAAGTCATGACAACAGTAGACGATTTGGGGGCAAAACCGCTTGTGACCGTTGATTATGACGGCGAAACAGGGACTATCGAAATCGGCTGGCAGAAACCTTTTGAAGGAACCAGTGGTACAAGAGAGTTGCTCAGGCTTGGTTTCATGGCAAAGAAGGCCAGTTTTGCCGATGTGATTTTCGATGGTCTTGAAGTTACCGGATTGAACGACGCTGGCAAAGAGGAAAAAATAAGGATTTTATCAAGAGATTTGGAGTTTGCTATTGAAAAGACCGCCTTCAGTCCAGCCGATTTCAATAGGGATGGCAAGGTTGACAATGCCGATCTGGACTTGATCACCAATCTGCTTGGCGTTATAAAAGGCGATAAAACCTACAATTCCAGATGTGATATGGACAGAAATGGCATTATAGACACAACCGATCTGGCCATGTTTGCCAAATACCTGAATGCGCCGTGAGGAGTCAAGTTTAGATGCTTGCGCTGAAACAGGATTTCATTGAGTTTTGCAGGCAGCGACAGCTGTTTGGAAAAGGTGACAGAGTTTTGGTCGCTTGCTCTGGTGGGTCGGATTCCGTGGCTTTGCTCAGGCTGCTGGAGTCAACAAAAAATCTTTTTGGAATCAGTATTTTCTGCGGTCATGTCGATCATTGCCTGAGGCCTGGTTCGCATAATGACGCTGAATTTGTCAGGGCTGTATGCGACAAGCTCTCAATTCCGTTTGCTCTGGAGAGAATTTCCGATGCTCCAGCCGGAAACCTTGAGGATTGGGCAAGAACCTGGCGACGGACATTGCTTGAAAAAATGGCAATAGATTTTGGTTGCAACAAGATAGCCATCGCCCACAACGCAAACGACAAGGCAGAAACGCTGCTCCACAATCTTGCCAGAGGCTCAGGGCTTTACGGAGCTGCCAACATGCGCTCACAACATGGAAACACCATCCGCCCGCTCTTGTTTGCCGGGAAAAGGGTAATTTTGCACTACCTTGGTGAACTCGGGCAAGGGTATGTGACTGACGAAACCAATGACGATACAAGATTTTCACGAAACATGATAAGAGCCAGGGTGATTCCCGAACTGGAATCGATTTTTCCTGAAACTGTTGCCAATATTTCAAGATTTTCAGAGCTTGCCTGCGATGAGTCCAGTTTTCTTGATGATCTGACCCGAGACTTCATGAAGTCAGTATTATCCGGCAACTCCCTGAGTGTATCAAAATTTTCAGTTGTCCCCAAGGTTTTGAAGCCAAGAATTGTGAGGCTGATAGTTGACTCAAAACATCCACCGTCACTTTCTGCCTGTACAAACACTGTCGAATTCATTGAGACTTCCGAAACCGGAAAACATCTGACTGTGGACTGTGTGACATTTAACAAGATTTCAAAAAATATTGTCAATATTCTTTTCTTGCATGACACCGACCAAAGGTTATAATCCACCTCGTCAATGGAACTCACGCTTGGCGATGTTTTGATCCCTTCACGGGAGATCGGTTCAAAGGTTTCTTTCCTGGCTGGCAGGATTGCCGAGGAATATGGCTGCGAACTGCCGGTTTTTGTTGCTCTTCTGACCGGCTCGTTCATTTTCTGTTCTGACCTTGTCAGGCAATTCAACCAATCAATACAGGTCTGCTTCATAAAAGCCAGCTCCTACAGCGGAACATGCACAACCGGAAAGGTGACGGTCACAGGTCTTGACGGACTGAACCTCAAGGATCAAAGGGTGCTCATTGTTGAGGACATCGTTGACACAGGACTGACGTTAAATTCAGTCGTGGAAAGCATAAAACAAAAATCTCCAAAGGATGTCAAAGTAGTGTCGCTGCTTGACAAGCCGTCACGGAGGAAGGTTGATTTCACGCCTGACTTTGTGGGTTTTTCAATCCCGGATTTTTTCGTGGTTGGATACGGGCTTGACTGCAACGAACAATACAGGAACCTTCCTGACATACACCAGATGAGGATCGGATGAAACAGAACAAACAGGACGCTTTCAGACCATACTTGCCATTCATTATCATTGTTGGCATAGCAATTTTACTTTACTTTGCATTCAGCTTCATGGGCAAGCCGCAGGTGGACACGATTTCCTACAGCGACTTTATGACAGCTCTGAACGGAAACAAGATCAAATCGGTCAACATTGACCCTTCAAACTACGCGGTAACCGGCGAGTACACCTCAGACACCGGGAAAACCAGCTTTGAAGTCGTCATTCCACCTGAGCTTGTTGAAAAAGTGACCAAAGACATTGAAACCAGGGCGATAAAAATCAGCTTTGAGGCACCGAGTGAAAACTTCTTCCTTATATTGCTGACAAACATTGGCCCATTCATCCTCATTCTCGTCTTTTGGTTCTTCATGATGAGATCAATGCAAGGCTCCGGAAACCAGGTGTTTAACTTTGGCAAGTCCAAAGCCAGGCTGTTCCTTGACGACCGCCCGAGAATAACCTTCAAGGACGTTGCCGGAATCCCGGAGGTCAAGGAGGAACTCAAGGAAGTGATTGATTTCCTCAGGGAGCCTAAGCGTTTCACGGCAATGGGCGCAAAGGTTCCAAGGGGCGTTCTGCTTGTTGGCCCTCCAGGTTGTGGAAAAACCTACATCAGCCGTGCCGTTGCAGGCGAGGCGAAGGTTCCGTTCTTCTCAGTGTCTGGTTCCGAGTTTGTTGAGATGTTCGTCGGTGTTGGCGCATCCAGAGTCCGTGACCTTTTCGACCAGGCAAAGCGCTACGCTCCTGCGCTCATCTTCATCGATGAGATCGATGCTGTCGGAAGACAGCGTGGAGCAGGTCTTGGTGGTGGCCACGATGAGCGTGAACAGACCCTCAACCAGTTGCTTGTCGAGATGGACGGATTTGAACCGAACGCCGGAGTCATAATCATTGCTGCAACCAACAGACCCGACATTCTGGACACTGCGCTTCTCAGACCGGGAAGGTTTGACAGACGCGTGGTGATCGATATGCCAACCCAGATGGAGCGTGAGGCGATTTTGAAGTACCACTCCAGAAACAAGCCAATGGCAGACGATTTCGAGATAGAAACCATCGCCAAGCGCACAGCCGGTTTCTCCGGCGCCGACCTCGAAAATCTTCTCAACGAAGCGGCAATCATAGCCACAAGAAGGCAGAAAAAGAGAATCGAGCACGACGACGTTGAAGAGGCAATCGACCGTATTCTTGCCGGCCCACAGAAGAGGACGAGAGTCCTTGGAGCTGTCGAAAAACAGAAGGTCGCCTACCACGAAGCCGGTCACGCCGTGATCATGCATGTGCTTGGCCCGGAACCGGTGCACAGAATCTCAATCGTTTCAAGAGGCATGGCTCTCGGCTACACAACCCCGCTTCAAACCGAAGACAAATACCTGAGAACCCAGGATGACCTTTCAAACACCATCTCTGGACTCATGGGCGGAATGTGCGCTGAAAAGATCGTTTTCGGCGAGATTTCAACCGGCGCAAGCAACGACATCAGAAAAGCAACCGATCTTGCCAAGAAGATGGTCATGGAATTCGGCATGAGCAAGCTTGGGCCAGTCGCTTTTGGTAACCCACCAGAAACAGTCTTCCTTGGACGCGACTTCATGGGTCAGGCAGATCACTCTGAAGAAACAGGCAAGCTCATTGACGCTGAGGTGATGAGAATCATCAACACTGCATCGGAAAGAGCCGCCCAGGCCATCACAAAAAATCGTGCAATACTGGATGAACTGGTCTCAAAACTGCTCGAACAAGAGACGCTTGACGAGGACAAACTGAACGAAATCCTTTCAAAAGCTCAATGAACTGGCTTTACTTAAATCAGGGTGCTTTGAGCGGAGCCATGAACATGGCCATCGACGAGGCTTTGCTTGAACTGGCAGAGCCTGGTTCGGTCATCTTCAGGACATACACATGGAATCCGGCAACCCTGTCGCTTGGAGTTTTCCAGAAAATTTCGGATGTAAACCGTGAAGAGCTCGATAAACGCGGGTTTGGGCTGGTAAGACGGGCGACCGGTGGACGAGCAGTGCTCCACGACAAAGAGCTGACTTATTCAATCATAATCAAAGCCCCACACCCGCTGATCGAAAAAAATGTCCTTGAATCCTACTACTATTTGTGTCAGGGGTTGGTTGAGGGTCTGAGGATGCTTGGTGTTGACGCAGCCCTGAAAAAATCCGACGATCCTTCACTTTCGACACCATCTTGCTTTGCCGCTCCCACTTTCAACGACATCGAGGCGTCAGGCAAAAAACTTGTCGGTTCAGCGCAGATGAGGAACAGGCTAGGGTTGCTTCAGCATGGTTCGATTCTCATTGATGTGGATTTGGATGATCTTTTTGCTGTGGTAACCAAAGATGAAACTTCGGCTAAAAGGCTTGCTGACGCTGCAAAATCCAAGATTACATGCATCAATACCGAAGCCGGCAATCGGGTCAGTTTGGAAGAAGTGCGCCAAGCCGTCATTTCTGGGTTCGAGAAGTCGTTAAACGTTGGCTTTACTCCTATTGTATTTGAAGGAGAAATGGTTACCCTTTCAAATGAACTCTGCAAAAACAAGTACGGTTCGGACACCTGGACTGTGCGATAAGGGGGAGTTATGAAAAAAGTTGCGCTTTTACTCGCCGTGGCATTGATTCTTTCGGGAGTCCAGTTTGCCTCTGCCTCAAACGATGACAGACTCGACTGGTACTGCTTCCAGAAAGACCCGTTCAGGAAAGGCATGGCGTTTGCAGATGAAAGCATCATCACGCCGCTGACGGTCGGTTGGGAAATCCAGCATGGCCAGAAACCGGTTGGCACAATTCTCATCACCAGATCCATGGCAATTGTGACGGGCGAAAAAGGACTTATCGGCGCCTACTCAATCGCCGACGGTTCGCCAATTTGGAAACGCGATTTCGGAGTTGGACTCACCACCGAAGGAACCATCATGGAAGACGTCATGACTGTCTGTCTGCCTGGCGGAAAAATCGTTGGCCTTGACACAGGAACCGGAGGATCACTCTGGGAAACTGCAGTCATTGGCGATGTCATCTCCCCACCGATCCCGTATCTTTCAAATTTCTACATCACAACAAGCGAAAAAAAGTTTGCAACAATCTCTTGCGTCAGTGGTTTTGTCTACAGCCAGATTGACGCAACCGAAAAACTTATGACACCACTGACCATCCAGATGCAGGGCGACTACAGCATTAGCCTTTATGGCGTTTCAGAGAGCAACCAGCTTGTAAAGTGGGAGTTCTTTGGCTCGAAGGTTGAGCCGGTCAACAAACTCGAAGGCAGCTACAAACTCCCGCTCATTGCCAACTCGGAAACACTCCTGATCCCGGACATGAAGGGTTCCATCAGATGCATGGACTACATGGGACAGAAGCAGTACTGGGCGGTTGACATGGGTGGAGAAATCGCCTCCGCTCCGTGCACAATGGAATCAGGAATCTATGTCGCAGCAGCAAACAAAGCCGGTGGAATCAAGGCAATACAGATCGGAAACGGAAAACCGATTTGGGAAGTCAAGGCTCCAGGCCCAATCACACAGCCACTGATTTCAGTCGGAAGAAACGTAATAGCATTCACGGACACAGGTCACCTCATCGCCCTTTCAAACATCGATGGCACAATTGTTTCAGACACAAATGTCAGTGAACCGTCTGTAACTCCAATGTCATACAGCACATCGTCAATTTTCTTTGGCACAAAGAGTGGAAAGATCATGTGCGTCAGGTCTTCAACCGGTGGATACAAGTTCTCGCTTGGAACCAAACTCGTTGTCGCAGCTCCGGGTACAGAAAAGACAGTCGACCTCACGCTTGAGGGTGATGGGCCAGATCAGTTTTACATCCAGGCCTATGGTTTCCCGTGCCGTTGCAAAATCAACAGAACATTTATCCCTGACACCACAATAAAGCCAGGTGCAGCCAGCACCATGAAGCTGACAATCGACCCAACCGCACCGTCAGCTGTTTACGAGGTTCAGCTTGAAGTCCGTTCGATGCAGAGTTCTTCAATAATTCTGCGCCAAAGCCTCACAATAATCATTTCAAAGCCTGAAGAGATGCTCAAGCCACAGCTCGCAGTTTCTTTGCCGGGCGACAACAAGGTGCTGCTCAAGATAGGCTACCAGAATGCAAAATTTGGTCGCTCGTTCGCAGGCATCATAACCTTCAAGCCTGAACTCCTCAAGTTCCAGTCGCTTGCCGTTGACACTTCGATTGCAAAGCTTCTGGACACCAAGATTTCAATGTACAGCTACGATGCTTCGATCCCAGGCAAGCTCATCGTTTTCTACTCGAGCAAGGACACAATCCCGGAATCAAATCCAGTGTTTGAAGCTCTGTTCACGGTGGTTTCATCCGGTGCAGACAAATTCTCATTCACATCAGCTTCAAGAACGACAAATGGCCAGCCAATTCCGGCCGACATGATGGAAGTTCCGTATGAAGTCAAAATGATCCAGACAGAGCACATAGTTAAACTTCAGATTGGCAACCTGAAGGCAACCGTTGACGGCAAAGAAGTGGTTCTGAAGGTCGCTCCGTATGTCAACTCCGGCAAAACAATGGTTCCGCTCAGATTCATCGGCGATGCCCTCGGTGCAGAGGTCGTCTGGAATGCCGATGAAAAGTCAGTCGTCTACAAGAACTCTCTCCCGACAGGTGCAAGAGAGATCAAGTTGTGGCTTGGAAAAACCAAGGCCCTCGTAGATGGCAAGGAAGTCGAAGTCAAGCCAGCTCCAGAATCAAAAGCTGGAAACACCTGCGTTGGTCTCTCATTCGTCTCAGCCAACTTCGGCTGCAAGACCGAGTGGGATCCAACAACAAAGACAGTAACAATCAAGTTTTCAAAGTAATAATTCGATAAGTTGAAATTTGGGAAAAGGCGCTGACTTCAAGTTGGCGCCTTTTATTTTTTGTCAACGAAAAATTATCAACTTCACGCCGGAATTTCGATTGTCAAGCTCTAAAAAATCAGTCCCCACTTGCGTTTTTAATGACCGAAAATTATACTGAAAGTCAATCATTCATAAACGGAAGGTGGACCATGAGCAATACTAGCCCTGCAAAAGGGTCATTGATTCGCAACTGGTTGTGGATTCCGGTGGGTGCCATCTGCATTTTCGCCATCGTCTGGGGCGTTGTGGGCACACATTGGGTAGTCGTCGAACCGACGCTCGACAATTCCAGCAACAAAACAGGAACTGTCTCAAAGTATGACGGAACAGCATTGTCTTTCACCCTTACCACCGAAAAGGGAGACGAGTGGGCTGTATCGTTCAAGGACAGCGCAAAACTCAAGATCATCGAAGAACAAGACGGCAAAAGGGTCAAAAACGACTACAAGTTCAATGAGAAAACAGACCTTGTAAAAGACGGAATCAAAATCACGGCAACCGGCAAACAGGACAAGGAAGCCAAGACCATCAAGGCAACAGTACTTCATATCGGAGGCGCTGAGAACATTCCGGAACTGATCACCAACTACGAGAACATGTACATCTACGGCACCGCCGACAAGCTGTGCATCGCATGCGTGGGACTCGGCGATTCTGACCTCAACAGGCTCTGGCAGATGGGTCTCATCCTTGTCGGGTTCCTGATCCTTTATTTCCTCATCACCATTTTCACAAAGAGAAGAGGTGTGGCATGACAGACGCAACCACTACAGCTCCAGCACCGGCAGCAACACCGAAAAAGAAAAAACTCACTCCAGGCGAGATGAGAATCCAGATCAGAATCTGGGTTCAGTGGGCATTCCTTGCCATTGCAGCAGGCCCTCTGTTCGTTCTGGCCCCTGTAATCAAGCAGATTCCGGCTCCGTGGTATGTCTGCTGGTCTTGCCCGACGGCAATTGCTGCATGTCCGCTCGGAACCCTCCAGCACTTCACGGCAACCGGCGCCATCTCTACTTTTGCCCTCGGCATCCTGATCCTCATCGGCGTTCTCATGGGTCGCCAGACCTGTGGCTGGACATGCCCGATGGGATTCATCCAGGAAATGCTTTACAAAGGCAAAAAATATGTCAGCTACATCATGGGCGTGCTGGTTTTCGGAACCACGCTGTTCCTTGCCTGGTACACACCATTCATGGGTCAGATCATGCCAAAATCAGGTGAACTCTATGGACTCAGCTATCTGCTTGAATCCGGCGACATGAACAGGTTCATCATGTGGGGCATCGCTTATCTCGTGGTTGCGATTTTCTTTGGCGGAATCTTCTTCATTCCGGTCAAAAAATTCAGCATCCCGAACAACTTTGCCAACATCACTAGATGGTTCTTCTTCCTCATCCCGTTCATCCTCTTTGTCATCATCACAAGAATGGCTCCCGCAGCTGATGGTTCGGTGAAGTGGCTTGAAGGTGAAGTGTGGTGGTGCAAGATTTGTCCGGTTGGAACGTTCACAGCTGGCTTCCCGCAGATGTACCTCCAGCTCATTCCGGACAAGGCTTATCCAGTCTTTGGCCTCACTTCAACAGCCTTCATCGGCATCTCCTCGTACCAGGGCATTTTCGGTGAAGCCAGAATCATGTACTTCATCAAGTGGACGATGTCGGTTGGACTCCTCTGGACGATGATCAGGACAGCAAGACCATTCTGCAAGGCAATCTGCCCGCTTGGAATGATTTTCTCGTTCACAAACTGGATTTCAGGCACACGCATGGTTGTCGACCAGGCAAACTGCCGTGGAAAATCATGCAACTGGTGTCTAAAGCACTGCCCAATGGATATCGCCATTTACGATGTCACGGCTCAGTGGCACTGCATCCGCTGCCTTGACTGCCTCGGCTGCCCGTTTGGCGTTGTAAAGCACGAGCTTCCGCCACTCTACTCATGGCTTGTGAAGAAAGAAGAGAGAAAAGTTGTCCCTCTCAAGACTCCAAACCCGCCAGTGAAGCCATCGTTCATGGACTGGGCAGGTCTGACAAACTACAAGCCACCACAGGCATAAACTCGATTTCAAATCAAACTCCCCGGTTTGTTCCGGGGAGTTTTTGTTTTTTAAAGCAGTTGATTTTCACGCAGGTTTAGCCATGATTATTCTTATGGAGGCCGGAATATGAAAAGGTTTTTTGTATCGACTCTTCTTGCAGCGATCGTTTTGGTGGCGTTTGTCTCGTGCGGAACACCGCATGAAATTGATCTGAACCAGTCGAAATCACCTAAACCTGACGAGACAAAGGTTGCCGAAAAGGTAGCCACAGAAGGACTCACACTGACCGATGCCAGAAGAATCGACACTGACCCACCGTTTGTTTTTGCCGGTTACGGTGATGGCCAGTCCAAGCTCCAGCTCAAGATTTTCCAGTTTGATGGTTCGAGGTTGGTTAAAACGCTTGAATCGCCAGTCTTTGAAGGCGAACAGATAAACTTCAACGCCGAGGTTGCTGAAAACCCGTGGGGCAAAACGGTTGACGGCCTTGTAATGCTGCCGGTTTCAATCTATATGGGCGGAAACGACTGGTCGAGAAACTACAACAAGATATTTACGGTCAAAGATGGCGCAGTTGTGGAACTTCCAGTCAAATGCGAACAGGGAACGGTCGCCGGTGCAATGCTTACCGACGAAAACAGGCTCGTGCTTCCGGTTTACGATTGCAGGTTCCAGTTTTTCAACGATTTTGTGCACGCCATCTCACCATCAAGGGTTTACGTTTTCGAAATGAGCGAAACAAAGGATTCTTTTGTCAACGCCACACCAAAACATCAGGGCTACGTTAAAAAAATCATTGACGAGATAAAAAGAGAGGCTGATGAAAACAATACTGACCCACAAATTCAGGCCTCTTCGATGGTTTCGGTTTATGCCCAGGCCGAGGCTGGCCTTGTTGCTGAAACCTACATGCCAACAGTAAAATTACTCATGCAACGGTTTCCTGACGATGAGACAGTGAAGAAAACCTGGAGCCAGATTCAGGATTCGTTTGTGAACAAAAAACCGTTCTCAACCTTTGCTCCCTGGGGTGACGAAATGGACTACAGGTGGAAACCGTTTGAGATGAAAGAGTTGGACAAATAATGAAGAAACTGGCAATATTTCTGGCTTTGGCGCTTCTGGTGTCATGCGGCGGAAAACCAGCAACAACAGAAAACGATTGCTCAAAATTTGTGCCAGATGGTTTTACGCTTGAAAAGCAGCTTGACGGTTGTGGATTTTCGATGGCAACGGCCAAAAACGGCGACGGAATATGCCCCAGGGTGTTGATCATCGTAAAGGATGGCAAACTGGTCAGAATCTCAAAGGAAATCAAGTGCAAGTCCATTGTCTTCGGCGGCGAGGATCTGGTCTGCTCAAAACTCAGCGAAGACGTGCGTGGCGTGCCAGTTGAGTTTGAGATGGGCGGAAATGGCATTGACGACACTTTCATCAAGATCATCGATGACAAAACATTCAAGGATGTGCCTGTTGATCTTGGTGCAGGATTTGTCGCCAGGGATTTTGCCGATTCCAACTACGACGGCTATTATGAGCTGATTGTTGTCGACAACCGGTGGAATGGACTGAAGATTTTTGAAAAGGTGCAGTATCCGTTCACACAAAAGATCGCTGTGTACAGGGATGGAAAGTTTGTTGATGAAACCAGCAGGTTTGTCAACCATCTCGATGCGGGCATAAACTCCTGGTCGAAGCAGATGACCGATGCAGCAAACGAGATTGAATCGGCAAAAGCTGCGGTTGTTCTCGCTCTCATCTACAAAGATAAGGGGCAGATGAACGAAGGGATCTCACTGATGGAAAAAATCATTAACGGAACCTCGTCCCAAATTCTCAAGGAGTCAATTGAATATTTCCTCAGGGAGTACAAAAAAGGCGGAAACCCGGACTGGTTTTACCCGGCAAGAAAGCAAGCCTGGGAGCCACTTCCATGGCAACCACCTAATTCTCCTTGACAGTTAAGCCTTTCAACATAAAATGACTAACGCACTGGCTGATGGTGTAATTGGTAACACGTCTGCCTCTGGAGCAGAAGACTCTAGGTTCGAGTCCTAGTCGGCCAGCCAGATTTTGAAAGTCCCGTCACGGCGCCATCGTATAACGGTTAGTACGAGGGGCTCTCAATCCCTAAGCAGGGGTCCGACTCCCCTTGGCGCTACCAAGCTCAACAAGATTCATAACTTTCTTTTTTTAGCCCTCAGGATTGCACATACAACAGGCAGTCTGAGCTGCCTGGAATCCCTAAGCAGGGGTCCGACTCCCCTTGGCGCTACCAAGCAGCTCCGCTGAAATTTACTACGGCTTTCGCCGAAACACATTTTTT
>CAYYJO010000004.1:0-55871 GCA_964472265.1 uncultured Caldisericales bacterium
TTACACATGCTACCTTAACATTGTTAAGGATTTGTTTGTTCTCGTAGCCTTCCAGATCGATGACCTGTGGCAGGCAGCCGGCAACACAGATTCCGCACGCCTGGCATTTGCTTCTGACCACGAATGCAACCAGTCTTGATTCAGTCCTGCTGTACTTGTACGGCTTCCTGACGATTGCATTTTTTGGGCAAAGGGTGATGCATGAGAAGCATCCGGCGCATCTTGCGGAGTTGACTACAGCTGCAGTCTTGATCTTTCTTCCAAGCAGCGGAAGGGCGATCAGGAGCGCAACCAGTCCACACCAGATTCCTATGGCTGTGTTGAGGCTGTTGGTTTTTATGAACCATAGCGCAACCCAGTCAAAGACGTATTTGCCAGCCTTGTGGTCGATCTTTGCCGCAATCGGGAAAACTCCGACAACAACTGCCATCAAACCGATTGTAACGAGTGTTAGGGCGAGGGTTGGTATCATCGGTGGTCTGGAAATCCTCAGGAAGTGGGCAATCAGCATTGCAAAAACCAGAATCGGGAGGGCGACGTGGATGGCTCTGTAGATGATAAGGAAGGTGATGCTGTTCATGTCCAGGAGTCCAAAGAACTTCAGGATTTCGTTGGTTCTGCCGTCCATAGGGAGAAGGTAGCCTGAAACTGTGATGGCAACCGTGAACAGGAGCAGCGGGATGCCGACGAACCAGCCGACTGACCTTGTGCTTGTGTGCCTGTTGGCCAGGAATTTCCTGATCATGTGCAGGCAGGCGCATACTATCATGGCATCGGCCGAATACCTGTGGAGTGTTCTTACGAACAGACCATAAGGTATCTTGTTGCTCATGATGTATGTTACTGACTGTGCTGCGCCTTCCATCGACGGCATGTAGAAGAAGCTGAGGATGAATCCAGTGATTATCTGGACAAACAGGAACAGCAGCGTCAGCGAGCCGAGGTGATTGAGCGGATTGAGGGAATTGCTGTTGTAGATTGTGGCGTCAAACATGCCGAGAGCGCCGTTGATGAAGAAATCAAACGGTCTTTTCCATGAAAATGCCTTTGGTCCTTCCATCGTCACACCTTCTCCACCCAGATTTCATCAGCCTCTGAGGCCAATGCTTCGTCATACTTCCACGATCTCAGCGGCGCCGGTGGTGGTCCTCCGAGAACAGCGGTTGTAATGGGGTCGAAGACTCCGTCATGGCAGCGACAGTGCCAGTAGCCCTCACCGTCCGGTTTGAAGTCCCATCTGACAACACAGGCAAGGTGTGTGCATTTTGCATCGAACACGTGCAGCTTGCCCTCATTGTCCTTGATGAGGATTCCAGGATTGAAAATCCTGACCGGTCTGTATGGGATTGAGACATCAATGGTCTCGATTTCAAACGAGTATCCCACCATCGGTTTAAGCTGGCTGTACTTGGCGTCCACCAAGACATCGACGATCTGCCCTGCAGCGTTGATCTGAGGTTCTTTAACCTTGTCAAGCTTCATTTTTGCAACTGGTGCCGGGGGTATTTCAAAACCCAGCTTTCCAAACGGCTTGAGCAGTCTGAGCACCGGTGAAAGTGCTGCAACGGCAAGCCCTGCAAGCGGCAGACCCAAAAGGACTTTAAGAAGTTCACGACGGGTCATTTCTCGAGTGTTCACTCAAGTCCTCCAATTTATAAAAATCGCAAGTATGAGAGTATTGTTTTGGGGTGTGACTGTCAAATGGACACCGAAAATGTTTTCCTATCCAGAGATTGTGGGCGTACTTGACACAATTTCTTGCTTCAAATCAGCATTTTTGCTTAAAAACAGGTTAATGTAGTCATTGTTGCATTTAATGATTACAGGAACATGCAGGTTTAAAAAGTTCATATTTATCAGCATTTGTTTTCCGTTATAAAAGAAAAAAGCCGGACAGAGATGTCCGGCTTTTGTAATGGTTATGGTTGTGGATCAATAGTCCCCGTACGGATTTGGCGGAGGCATCATCGGCTTGTCGTCCTTCTTCGGCATTTCGGCCACACATGATTCGGTTGTGAGAACCAGTGTTGCAATGGACGATGCGTTCTGGAGGGCTGCCCTTGTGACCTTTGCCGGGTCGATGATTCCGAACTCGTACATGTCACCGTACTTGATTGCGTCTGCATCAAGTCCGTTGTTGTCCGGAAGGTTCTTGACCTTTTCTATGACTACTGAACCGTCGAGGCCAGCGTTTTCTGCAATGACCCTCAATGGTTCAATGAGGGCTTTCTTTACGATGGTTACGCCTGTCTTCTCATCGCCTTCAAGCTCACTCATCAGCTTGTCGAGGGATTTTGAAGCATTGAGCAGAGTGACTCCGCCACCTGGGACGATTCCTTCTTCCACGGCTGCCTTTGTTGCGGCAACTGCGTCTTCGACCCTGTGCTTCCTTTCCTTCATTTCTGATTCGGTTGCTGCACCGACTTTGATCACGGCTATGCCACCGGCAAGCTTTGCGAGTCTTTCCTGGAGTTTTTCCTTGTCGTAGTCAGACTTTGTTTCCTTGATCTGTGCCTTTATCTGTTCGATTCTGGCCTTGATGTCGTCAACATTGCCCTTGCCGCCGAGGATTGTTGTGTTGTCCTTGTCGATCTTGACTCTTTCGCATGTGCCGAGAACTTCCTTGCCAACTGACTTTATGTCAACTCCAAGGTCTGAGGCTAGAACGTCTCCACCGGTGAGGATGGCGATGTCCTTGAGCATCTCTTTCCTTCTGTCGCCAAAGCCAGGAGCCTTGACTGCAACGCCGTTGAGGACGCCTTTGAGCTTGTTTAGGACGAGGAACTGGAGGGCTTCGCCTTCGATGTCTTCTGCGATGATGAGGAACGGTTCATGCTGTGGGAGGATGCCCTTTGTGACCATTTCGAAGAGTTCCTGCATTGATGAAAGCTTCTTGTCGGTGATGAAAATCCTTGGCTTCTCGAGGACGCATTCCATTCTCTCAACGTTTGTCACCATGTACGGTGAAACGTAGCCACGATCGAACTGCATGCCTTCAACGATGTCAAGCTTGATGTCGAGTCCCTGGTACTCTTCAACGGTGATGACGCCATCGCGTCCAACCTTGTCCATTGCCTCGGCGATTGCCTTGCCGATTTCCGGAACCTTTGAAGAAACGGTTGCGACCTTCTCGATGTCTGACTTCGTTTCGACCTGTTTCGACTTTGCCTTGATGAGATCAACGGCAACCTTGACTGCCTTTTCGAGTCCCCTCTTGAGAGCGATTGGATTTGCGCCTGCAGCAACATTCTTCATGCCTTCAGTGACGAGAGCCTGTGCAAGAACGGTTGCAGTTGTGGTGCCGTCGCCTGCCACGTCAGAAGTCTTGCTGGCCACTTCTCTTGCCAGTGTTGCGCCGAGGTTTTCGATTGGATCTGGAAGATCGATGTCCTTTGCAATTGAAACGCCGTCATCGGATGCTACCGGTGAGCCGTACTTCTTTTCAAGAATGACGTGTCTTCCGCGTGGGCCGAGTGTCACCTTGACTGCATTTGCAAGTGAGTTGACGCCGTTTTGAAGTTTCCTTCTTGCGTCTTCACCAAAGATTATCTGTTTTGGGTCTGCCATTTTTGTTCTCCTTATTCAACGATTGCAAGAACGTCACGCTCTGAGAGGATGACGTAGTTGATGCCGTCGAGTTTGATCTCTGTTCCGCCGTACTTTGCGAAGATCACTGACTGTCCTGCCTTGACGTCGAGAGGGATTCTTGCTCCCTTTTCGTCGAAGCGTCCTGGTCCCACTGCAATAACTTCACCTTTGATCGGTTTTTCTTTTGCAGTGTCCGGGATATAGAGTCCGGACTTTACTGTTTCCGATTCTTCCATCGGTTTGATAACAATTCTGTCACCAAGTGGTTTCAGATTCATAACGCCTCCTTGTCGTTTTAGCAGTCTCACATGTTGACTGCCAAGCGTAAGTGATTCTATTTGGAGAAAAAACTTTTGTCAAGGGGTTGATTTAAGTGTCGATAAAGTTAATCTCCAATTTGTTTTTTCGAACATGCAACTGCCCTGGATCTGGATTTTGGCAGTCAAAGACAGCATCTGCAAGCGATAAATACTTGATTTAACAGACGAGTTCTGTAATAATGGGCTGTGCCCATGAAGAAAAACATTTCAAAGGAAGTCAAACGTTATTTGGGTATTGCACTGGGAGTGATGATCGAATCTCTCTCCTACGCACTTTTTCTTGTCCCAAACAACATCGCTCCGGGAGGCATGACTGCTGTTTCAATCATTGTCAGGGATGCCACCGGTGGTTTCATGCCCGTAGGATTGACCTACTTCATCCTCAACATCCCGTGGCTTTTCTTCGCTTGGAAGAAGATGGGACATAAGTATATCATAAGAACGCTTGTCATATCCTTCATTACATTCGTTTTTATCGATGGCTTTATCTACCTGCTAAAACCGGTCGTCATGGCTTTTGACGCTGCTGGAAAGCTGGTAAGGCCTGATAATCTCATCCTTGCAGCCGTTTTTGGCGGAATCCTGAATGGATTGGGGATTGGCATAACATTTAAAAACAGGGCATCGGCTGGCGGGACAGACCTTATTTCACAGGTCATCCACTATTGGACAGGCTTTCCGTTCGGTCAGGCAGTTCTTGCAATCGACACCGTCGTTATTGCCGGTCTAGGCGTGTATTTCCTTGGAACCGGCAATGGTCTTGTGCTCTCGCTCTACGCCCTCATCGCCCTGATTGTCAGCAGCTTCGTGATCGACGCTGTTCAGGAAGGCATCAGCTACACCAAACAAATGATGATTGTTACAATCCTTCGTGATGAGGTGCTCAACAACCTTTTGACAAAAGTAGGGCGTGGCGTGACCATGCTTCAGGTGCGAGGTGGATACTCGCAGGTTGACAGATCGATGATGGTTATTGCCATTCATAGGTCACAAGTGTCAGTTGCAAAAAATGCAGTAATTGAGGCCGACCCCAAAGCGTTTGTAATGATTGGGCCATTGAATGAGGTGGTTGGCGAGGGATTCAAGCAACCCAAGATTGAGGAGTGGTGATGCTCGAAATTGACAGGGTTTCAAAGCGCTTTGAGGGTTCGCAGCTGGCGCTTGTTGATGTGAGCTTCCAGCTTAAAAAGGGAGAGTTCGCCTTTGTCATGGGTCACTCAGGCTCAGGCAAGAGCACGCTTCTGAAGCTTATTTATGGTGCAGGAAAACCTACTGGCGGGACCATCTTTGTCTTTGGCAAAAACGTCGGCAGGATGAGTGCCAACCAGATAGCTTCACTGAGAAGAAAACTTGGCATTGTCTTCCAGGACTACAAGCTGATTCCAACCAAAACTGTTCAGGAAAATGTTGCGTTTGCCCTGGAGGCTCAGGGTTATCCTGACAGGCTCATCAGACCGAAAGTGAATGAAGTGCTGAGTTTTGTTGGTTTGAATCTCAGAAGCAGGGATTTTCCAAGTACGCTTTCAGGTGGAGAGCAACAAAGGGTCGCCATCGCTAGAGCTTTGGTTAATGATCCTCCGCTCCTGCTTGCCGATGAACCGACCGGAAACCTTGACGAAGCCAACGCCCAATCCATCCTCAAGCTTCTGCTGGAAATCAACACAAAAGGCACGTCTGTTCTGGTGGCAACACACGACCAGTCTATTGTCGAGAAAACAAAAATGAGGCTGATAAAGCTTGACCACGGCCAGAAAGTGAGCGACGGCTATGCTTGGCAGAGAGACTAGATGGGCATTCCGTTCAATCTGGCGTGGAGGCGGTAGGTCACTGGCGGCGATCATTGTAACGGCCATAACTGTTTTCCTTGCCAGCACCACCCTTCTGCTTGGCCTTGCCGGCATGAACTTTGGACAGACAGCAAAAGAACGGTTCACAATCCCCGTTTACCTCACAAAATCAGCCGATGAAACAATCGCAAAAAACCTTGCCGGTCAGATTGAGAAAATGGACGGAGTAAAATCCGTAACAGTCAAAAGCCCCGATGACCAAATGAAGGAAGCCGAAGGGCTTCTCCTTGGCAGCAAACGTTCGGCCATAACAAACTCTCTTGGTTACAATCCTTTTGGCTACAGCCTTGAAGTTGTACCGACCGATCCTGGCAGAATTGCCGAATTGACCGAGCAAATTGAGTCTTACACAGACGTTGAGGATGTGGTCAACGATCCAACGGTTATTATGAAATTCCTTAATATTTTTGCCATTTTCAGATGGATTGCCCTCGGTCTGGCGCTCATTTCAATATTGGTCTCATCGATGGTCATCTCGCTGACAATCGCTCTTTCGATCAACTCAAGAAGGCAGGAAATCGAGATCATGAGCCTTGTTGGAGCTTCACCATCTGCGATTGTTCGACCGTTCCTCATCGAAGGCATCTTTTACGGACTCGTTGGCGGAGGGCTTGCGGCTGGACTTGCTTTTGCCTCATGGAAATACATCACACAGCTGTTCTCGACCAACCTTCCCTGGTTTGACCTCAACATTTCCAATGCAACATTCCTGCTGGTTTTGGCTGGGACGGTCGGCTTTGGCCTACTTACAGGATTTTTCACAAGCCTGTACTCATCAAGGGCTAATCTGGGGAGGATTGAGTCTTGAAGAAGGTTTTGCTGGGTTTAATGTTGTTGACGCTGGTGGCGCCGGCTGGCATTTCAAAGGGTTCGCTTGAAGGTGAACTGGCTGCCCTTCAAAAAAGAGTCAGGCAGACCCAGCAGAAAATTGAGCAAGAAAAATCATATCAGAAAGCTCTCAAGGCAAACTATGGCAACGCCTACCAAAATTGGCTGACAGCAAAAGCAGAACTTGACACCATCAATAACAGGCTGATAAAGCTCAAAAAAGACATTGAAAATATCAGAAAAGATATCGTTAACACCAAAGCAAAAATCGCCACAAAGGGAACCCAGGTCGACAAAAAACGCAAGGAAATCGGCCAACTGCTCACTGTCATCCACAAATACCGAAACACACGTTTTGTTGATTACGTCTTCTCTGCCAACGATTTTTCGGAACTTTTGACCCGAAACAGGCTGATGAACCAGCTGCTGAAAAAGGCGATGGAGGCCATAACTGATCTTCAGGACGAATCTGCGAGCCTGATAACGCTCAAAAACAAGCTGAAAACCCAGGAGTCAGACCTTTCAGACCTTATCGCCCAGACAAAGAAAGATCAGCAGCGTGTCAACAATCTCCAGACACACCAGCAGAACCTCATGAATTCAATCACACAAAGCCAGACACAGAGCAAACAGATGGAAGACGAGTATGAACGCCAGATGGAGCGCGACAGTGAAGCCATCAAGGTGTTCATCAAAAAGATTCAGGAAGAGCGAGAACGGAAAGCCAGAGAAGCCAAGCAGCCTCAACTCAAGTGGAATGGAAAATTCATCTGGCCGCTTGCAAACGGAAAAGTTGTTGGGGCTGCAGCTGAATATGGCTGGAGAATCCACCCTATTTTTGGTTACAGGAAGTTTCATTATGGACTCGATGTCGATGCTCCTGCCGGAACGCCTGTTCTTGCCTGTGCTGATGGAGTAGTCGAGCTAGCTTCATGGTTTGGCGGTTATGGAAATTGCATCATCATCAACCACGGCGACGGCTGGACGACCACTTATGGTCATCTTCTCGACTACAGGGTGAAGAAAAACGATGTCGTCAAACAGGGGCAAACCATTGGCCTTTGCGGGTCAACCGGACTTTCAACCGAACCGCACGTCCATCTCGAAGTCAGAAAAAACGGAAACACGGTATCGCCGAGGGATTACCTTCCGCCAAGATAGAACCGCACGCCACCTCTTATACACAATTTTTATTTATCACCCTCAAATTGTGACTTAAAATTCTAATTTGCGCATTGAAAGAGGTGCAACATGGAAGACGATACGAACGAAACACCGGTAATCAGCAATAAACCCCAGCAACAGAACAGGTTTGTAACCACAATCCTGATCATTATCATAGCCATTTTCACTTTCGGCGCTGGAATTTTTTCAGGAATAATGATCTCAAACTCATCCCAGACCTACGTCCCAAGCCAGCAAGGCAATGGCGAACAGCAGGGAACGCTTCCAGGCTATGGTCTGCTCAATGAAGTGATAAACATTGCAAAGACCAACTATCTTAGACCACTAACCGAAGAAGACCTTGCAAAATCAGTTCTCCTTGGACTCGACCCATACTCAATCTACTTTAACGCCAAAGATTACCTGAAGTTTACGGAGCAGACGACCGGCGAATACTCGGGTATCGGTGTGATGATCCAGTTGGACGACAACAAGCGCTCAGTGGTTGTATACCAGGTGTTCAGCCCTTCACCGGCAGAATCAGCCGGCGTAGAAGAGGGCTGGGTGATCCACTCGATCAATGGCGAGTTGATTACAACACCTGACCTCGACCTCGTATCCAGTAAAATTAAAGGCGATAAGGGAACAAAAGTAACAATAGAATTCCTTGCAAATGGCAAAAGTGTAGTCAAAGAGATTACGCGATCCAAAATAGAAGTTGATTCGGTTTCATATAAACTTATCGAGAAGAATGTCGGTTACATCTATTTGTCAGGCTTCATGACCAACAGCGCCCAGGAGATGAAGGATGCAATCAACGAACTGAAGCTTCAGGGAGCAACAAAATTTATTCTGGACATCAGGCGTGATGGCGGCGGATTGCTGAAGACCTGTCAGGAAATCGGCAGCCTGTTCATCAAATCAGGCGTTCTCGTCACAGTTGAGGACAGGAATAAGGTTAAGAGAAGCATTGAATGCAATGGCCCAGGATTTGACAATCCACTTGTGCTGCTTGTCGACAAGTATTCGGCCTCAGCTTCAGAAATCCTTGCCGGTGCGCTCCAGGATCACAAGATCGCCACACTCATCGGACAGAGGACATATGGCAAAGGTCTTGTCCAAAACATTATTCCAATGAGAAACGGCGGAGCAGTCAAGATTACAATCCAGCAGTACATGAGACCGTCTGGAAAGCCCGTAGATTTTATCGGAATAACTCCGGATATCATTGTGAACACGGACGAATACAAACCGTTGCCAAAAGATTACAAGAACGATCCTGTAATCCTTGAGGCCCTCAAAGTGCTCGGAGGTAAGTGAGGATGAATTTTCACGCCAGGAAAGCTGACGAAGTGCTTAAAGAACTGGGCACAACTCACAACGGCCTGACATCAAAAGAAAGCTCGGACAGAATTCATAGGTACGGCAAAAACGAGATTGACACGAAGGAAAGAACTCCCATCTGGTCGATGATCATTGAGCAATTTTCGTCACCTTTGGTTCTAATTCTTGTTGCTGCCTGTGTTTTCAGCATTATTCAGGGCGAGAGTGTCGATGCAATTGCAATCATCGTCATCCTGATCGCAAACTCGGTGCTCGGAATCGTCCAGCAGTTCAAATCCGAGGGTGCTCTTGAAGCGCTCAGAAAACTAGCCGCCCCCAAAGCGCAGGTTCTGCGTGATGGAAAGACCACGACGGTCAACTCAAACGACCTGGTGCCGGGCGATATCGTTCTGCTCGTGGCAGGCGACCTCGTTCCTGCAGACCTGAGACTTCTCGAAACAATCAAACTGAGCATGTCTGAAGCCATCCTTACCGGTGAGTCCAAGCCTAGCCAGAAAGATGCCGGAGCAAACCTTTCGGAATCGGCTGTAACCGGCGACCAGTGCAACATGGCTTTCATGGGTACGGTTGTGACAACGGGCAGAGGCAAAGGAGTCGTTGTCGGAACAGGCAAAACCACAGCGATGGGAGCAATTGCCGTATCACTCTCTCAGGTGAAACGCGATAAAACACCGCTTGAAATGCAGCTGCACCAGCTTGGAGTCATGCTTTCGATCATTTTCCTCACAATCTGTGTCCTCATCTTCGCCCTCTTCATTTTTGAAGGTCTCGTTGTCGACCACAAGGCGTGGGGTGACATATTCAACATAGCCATCATGACATCGATTTCTCTTGCCGTTGCGGCAATTCCGGAAGGGCTTCCTGCAGTCGTTACAATTGTTCTTTCAATCGGTGTTTCCAGGATGAGCAAGGAAAACGCAATCATCAGAAGGCTCTCCTCTGTTGAAACACTTGGCTGTACAACCGTTATCTGCACTGACAAAACCGGAACCCTCACCGAGAACAAAATGAAGGTCGAACGAGCATTTGTAGACCTCAAAGATATCGATGTGGCAGTTGACAAACCAAACAGCCTGGGACCGTTGGCAAAAATTGGTGCCGGTTGCAACGACTCTGCCTATAACACCGATGGAACCTTGATTGGCGATCCAACCGAAACGGCACTTGTCGAATTTGCCGAAGTCCTTGGCATGGCTTTGAACGAAGTTCCACCAAGGGTCGATGAAATCCCGTTCGATTCAGACAGAAAAGCCATGACCACCGTTCACAGGGAGCATGGCAAAACTTTCGCCTACATCAAGGGTGCATTTGAAGTTGTCCTTTCCATGTCAACAAGAGTGGAGATCGAAGGTGAAATAAAGTCAATCACGCCAGAACTTCGAGAAAAGCTTGAAGATGGCGGAAAACACATCACCCATGACGGCTACAGGACGATGGGGTTTGCCTATAAGCATGCACCGGTTCCCGAACCAGATGACAAGGTTGAGGAAAAGGATTTCATCCTTGTTGGATTCCTTGGACTCAAAGACCCGATAAGGCCACAGGTTCCAGGGTCAGTCAAGGAAGCAACTGAAGCCGGCATAAAAACGGTTATGGTTACAGGCGATCATCCAGAAACTGCCTTGATCTACGCAAAGAAACTCGGAATTGCAAAGGAAGGCGACCAGCCAATAACAGGCGCAGATTTCATCGCAAACCCTCCTGGTTTGGATGAGAAGATACTCCACGCCAGAGTTTTTGCCAGGGTTTCTCCGCACGACAAACTGAGGATTGTTGAAGTCCTCCAGCGCAGCAACGAAGTGGTTGCCATGACAGGTGACGGTGTCAATGATGCTCCGGCGCTCAAGAAGGCTGACATTGGCGTTTCAATGGGCAAGTCTGGAACCGAGGTTGCAAAAGACGCAAGCTCGCTCATCCTTACCGACGACAGCTTCTCAACCATCGTAAAAGCCATCCACGAAGGCCGCGTCATCTACGATAACATCATCAAGTTTATATGGTACATGCTTGGTGCAAACATTGGCGAAGTGTTCATCGTCCTCCTTGGTCTCATTTTCTACAGGATTTCACCGCTCACGCCAATCCAGCTTCTCTGGATAAACCTTCTCACAGACGGCCTTCCAGCCCTTGCCCTTGGCGTTGAGCCGGCAGAGCACGGCATCATGAGAAGAAAACCGAGAAACCCGAAAAAGAAAATCCTTGACTCCAAATTCCTCATTTCACTGATCGTCAGGGGTCTTGTGATGGGCGGAGTGGTCTTCGCTTCGTTTGCCATCGGATCAAACATTGGTGGAATCGAAATGGGACAGACATTTGCCTTTGCAACCTGCATCCTTTCAGAACTCTTTATGGCCTACGTTGGAAGATCGTTCACAAAACATTTCTGGCAGATAAAACCGCTCGGAAATCCACAGCTCCTGCTGGCAATCCTTGGATCAATTGGACTTACTGCCGTCTGTTTTATCCCTGGAATTGCCGAGATTTTCAGAGTTGATGCTCTTAACCTTGAATACATCGAAATAATCATCGGTCTCAGCCTTGTGCCGGCAATCTTCATAGACCTTATCAAGAGCAGGCAATGATGAGAAAAGGAACATTGTTTGTCCTCTCAGGTCCGTCTGGTGTTGGCAAGACTACAATAAGACAGAAGATTCCTGCTCTTTTGCCTGACATGCACATCTCGGTTTCCTGCACAACCAGGAAGCAGCGTGAAGGTGAAGTTGAAGGAAAGGATTATTTTTTTGTCACAACCGACCAGTTTGAGGGCATGCTTTCAGATGGTAAATTGCTGGAGTGGGCAAATGTTCATGGCAACATGTATGGAACTCCGCTTGAACCGATCGAGAATGCACTGACAGAAGGAAAGGACTCACTGCTTGTAATCGATGTTCACGGTGCAGCACAGGTCAGGGATGCAAGACCGGAATCAGTGCTGATCTTCCTTCTTCCACCATCCATAGATGAACTCAGGCGAAGGCTTGAAAGCCGGAACACTGAATCCGAGGAAAGCATCAGGATACGTCTTGACAATGCCAAGGAAGAGATAGAATTGTCATTGAAGTATGACCATCAGGTAATCAACCACGACATAGAACAGGCAACGAGGGATGTTGTGGAAATCATAAGAAAAGGAAACAACTAGGAGAAACATGGTAGACAGAGCAAAAGTTGAGCAGTTCATAAAGAAAATGGATGGAAACAAGTATCTTGCAACCATCTTCCTCATCAAGAGGATCAACCAGATTCAGGCCAACCAGGCCAAGCTCATCGCAGGTTCAACAAGGTTCATGGTTGAGCAGGCAATTGACGAATTCCTCGCCAACAAGTCTGCAATGACCTTTGACGAACCGAATCCAGACGTGCTCATGGAGCCGGTTTCTGCCGAAGAACAGCAAGCCTGAGCAATGACTTTTGACGTTGGACTGCTGGCGATTGGATCATACCTTGCCGGTTCGTTTCCGTCAGGGTTTATTGTTGCCAAGCTCTTTGCAGGGACAGACATAAGATCGGTTGGGACAAGCCAGATCGGCGCTGCAAATGTCACGCGCCAGCTTGGCAAAACCTTTGGTGCGCTGTCATTGACTCTCGATCTCTTAAAAACCCTGATCCCAATGGCGATTGTAAAATATCTGCTGGCCTACCCCGACTGGGTTGTGGCCATTTGTGGTTGTGCCGCCGTTTTCGGGCACGATTTTTCGGCTTTTTTGAATCTCAACGGCGGTGAAGGATTAACCTGTTCAATGGCTGTTTTGTTCTTCCTCTCCCCGTTTCATTTCCTCATCGTCGGGCCGTTTGCCCTGGCAACCGGTTATCTGACAGGATACGTAACAATTGCCGGTGTCGTCGAATTTTGGGGGTTTGGTGTGGCCGTCTGGTCGACTGGTGGCCCAATGCCGGCTGTTTATGTGACAATCGCCTTGGTTACGCTTGCTTTTGTCAAGCAAATTCCCTGGATGTCCAAATACCCGATCACAAAATTCATGGATCAGAACTTTGTTGCGCCCTCTACTGAATCTGTTGCATCATTTTCGCGAGGGCATCACGCGAGGAAAGCCCTGTAGAGCTTCCAAAATCAAGCCAGACCAGAAATTCCTGGTTCCCGTCGGCGCCTTTTATCTGCGAAGGAACAACATCCCGTATCGAGCAAGGAATGGCCATTATCCTGCCCAAGGCATCGGTTATTGCGCCCTCAAGATGCTCTCTTTTCCTGATGACTCCACCTTTGCCAACTTTACCTGGCCCAGCTTCAAACTGAGGTTTCAAAAGCCAGACAATCCAGGCAGGTGAAACAATAATTTCCCTCAACGGAGCAATCACCTTGTCACCGCTTATGAATGAGACATCGACGACGGCTGCCTCGGGTCTTGGATCAAACGCCTCGGGCTTTAGAAACCTTGCGTTTGTTTTGTCCATCACAATCACCCTGGGATCGTTTGAAATCTTCGGTGCAAGTTGTGAGGTGCCTACGTCGACGCAGTAGACTCTTGTTGCCCCGTTTTGCAGCAAACAGTCGGTGAATCCACCGGTTGAAGCTCCAACATCGATCATGATTAATCCTTCTGGATTTAATCTGAAGCTTTCCAAGGCTCCCTCAAGTTTCTGACCGCCACGGCCAACATATTTCGGTGGTTGCTCAAGCTCAAGCAAAGTTCCTTCCGGGAACAAATCGCCCGGTTTTGCCACAATGCTGCCATTGTACCTCACCTTGCCGGCCATGATCAAAAGCCTTGCCTGAGAGCGGGTTTCTACTCCGTCAAGGAGTGCAACAATCTCATCTGCTCTAATTTTCTTCATCGTCTGTATTTGACTTTTCCAGTTTCCTGCGGTAACATTCACATTTGTCTGATGCGTGAGTATATTCCGTATTTGTCTAGCAAGAAATTCGCCGGATCCATACCACCACTAGTCTCTGGCAAGGCCAGGCAGATTGTGGTTGAGGGACTCGGTGGTTCTGATCTTACCATAAACATTGCCGGTCTTGCAAGCCAGCTTCCCCGTTTTTGTGTGGTGCTCACCGACGAGCAGTCAGCGCTCAGATTTTTCCAGGAACTTGACACGGTTCTGGAAGACACTCCCATAAACAGGGTTTTCTTTCCGTCTGGCGATTCAATTCCACTGGACAAGACTGCAAGCTCACTTTCACTGACCAGCTGGCAAATTTCGAGCCTTTACCAGATTGCCGCAAACACTGGTCCAACCGTGGCTGTTACGAGCCTTCAAGCTCTTTATGACTGCATAATTCCTGAGAAAAATCTTATTGAAGAGGCAACAATCATAAGCAAGGGCGACATCATCTCAATGTCTACGCTCAGGGAGAAGCTCGCCCAGCTTGGTTACGAAACACAATCGCAGGTTGAAAAGGTTGGTGATTGCGCAATCAGGGGCGGTATCATTGATTTCTTCTCGCCATCCTCGGAGTTCCCTTACAGAATCGAATTCGATGTCGACATAATCGACACAATCAGACAAGTCGACCCCGAAACCCAGCTCTCGATCAAACAGGCTGAATCGTGCATGCTCTTGCCGGTTTCCCACCTGGTTCTCAACGAAAAAACCATCGACAATGCCATCTCGATGCTGGAGATGTTCCTGTTGACTGTCAGGATGGACAACCCGACGCTCCGTGAAAACATGAAGCGTGACAGCGAGTTCATCAAAAACAGTGTCAGGTTCACAGGCATCGAGCACTACCTCCCGTTTTTCTACGGCAGGGCAACAAGGTTACTCGATTACCTCAAGGAAGTACCGATTGTCTGGATCGATCCCGACAAAATCACTGAAGTTTACAAGCGTTACCGCACCGACACCATGGAAGTCTATATCAACGGCATCAAGCGTGGCGAACTGCTGCCACAAAAAGAGCTTGATGATATCGAACGCCTCGAATTCCCTCACATCACAAGAATAAACCCATCAATACTTACATATTCATTGAAAGCCCCTGAATCTGTCCAGAAAAGCAAGCCTGTTACAATCCAGCATGCCCAGCCTGATCCGATGGTTGGCAAGCTTGAAGATGTCGGAAGTTTCATAAAAAGCAAGCACGAAGCTGGATTTTCGGTCATTGTCGCCACAAAACAACCGCTCAGGGTCAAAGAGCTTATCGGTATCGAAACGACCGAAAGACCTGAAAATCTTCCAACCGACCCTGGCGATCCGGTTGAAATCGAACCTTTTATAGACATCATAAACATTTCCCTGGAGAAGGGATTTGAGGACAGACGCAGAAAAATCCTGCTTCTCACTGATCACGAGCTGTTCGGTTGGCGGAGAAGGATCAAGGCTACCAGACGATTCAAAGGTGGCGCACCAATCCAGTCGGTTGATGAGCTTCATCCGGGCGATCTGCTGGTTCACCTCACTTTTGGCATTGGAATCTACAGGGGTCTCAAGACAGTTACTGCTGCCGGAATAACCAAGGAATATCTGCAAGTTGAGTATGCAAAGGGTGACAAGCTCTACATTCCACCCGAAAGACTCTCGCTGATCCACAAATACCTTGGCAACCCCGAAACCGTAACCATTAACAGGTTGGGAGGCCGTGAATGGCCTGAAGCGCTTGCGAAGGTAGCCAGAGGAACCAAGGACATTGCTGCCGAACTGCTCAAGCTCTACGCAAGGCGCGAGATTGCCAAAGGCGTCAGCTATCAGGAAGACCCGATATGGCAACAGGAACTTGAGAGTTCCTTCCCGTATGAGGAAACACAGGATCAGCTCAGGGCGATCTCGGATGTCAAGCACGATCTCGAACGTTCGAAGCCGATGGACAGGCTTGTCTGCGGCGATGTTGGTTACGGAAAAACTGAAGTTGCAATCAGGGCTGCCTTTCAGGTCATCGTTGCCGGAAGACAGGTCGCCCTCCTCTGCCCGACAACCATCCTTGCTCTTCAGCACTACAACACCTTCAAGGAGCGTTACGCACCTTTCCCTGTCAAAGTTGAGCAGCTCTCGAGATTCAAAGGGAAGACAAGCCAGAAAAAGGTTGTGGAGGGTCTTGAGGATGGAACCATTGAAATGGTGGTTGGCACCCACAGACTGCTTCAGGGCGATATAAAGTTCAAAGACCTTGGATTGCTCATTATTGACGAGGAGCAGAAGTTCGGCGTTGAAGACAAGGAAAGAATCAAAAGACTCAAAGAAAATGTTGATGTTCTCACCCTCACTGCCACTCCAATCCCAAGGACGCTTGAAATGACACTGACCGGTGTGAGGGAAATATCACAGATCAACTCAAGCCCGGAAGGTCGCAAACCCGTAAAAACGTATGTTACGTCATATTCTGACTCGATCGTAAAAGATGCAATCGACAACGAGCTTGCAAGAGGCGGTCAGGTTTATTATGTAAACAACCGCATTCAGGGACTGGGCGCCATCATGTGGAAGCTGAAAAAGCTGGTTCCAAAGGCAAGAATAGCCATCGCCCACGGACAGATGGATTCAGATGAGCTTGAAGACATCATGCTCAATTTTTACAACGGCGAGACCGATATTCTCCTTTGCACGACCATCATTGAGTCAGGGCTGGACATTCCAACCGTCAACACGATCATTGTTGAAAATGCACAAAATCTTGGACTGGCGCAGATGTACCAGCTCAGGGGAAGGGTTGGAAGGTCTCAGAAACGTGCCTATGCCTATTTCCTTTACCCGGAGGACAACCCTCTGACTGAAGAGGCGAGGCTCAGGCTTGAGGCTATAAGAGATTTTGTCGACCTCGGCTCAGGGCTCAAGATTGCCATGCGTGACCTCGAGATAAGGGGCGCCGGCAACATTCTCGGTGCAGAGCAATCCGGCCACATTTCGGCAGTTGGGTATGACTTGTACCTGAGAATGCTGGAAGATGCCAAAAAGAACCTCCAGAATGCACAGGAAGGCAAACCATACAAGCCTGAACCCCCAAAACAGGAATGCAACGTTGACCTGAGGGTTAGCGGATACGTGCCAGAGAGCTATGTGCCCGACGAAGCGCTAAGGATTGACTGCTATCAGAGACTGCTCGAGGCTGAAAATGTTGCAGCCGTAGAAGTCATTGAGCAGGAGCTGACCGACCGTTTCGGTCATCCGCCACCTGAGGTGGAGTCGCTTTACGAGCTTGTAAAACTCAGGGTTCTGGCGCAAAACATGGGCATCATGAGCATTGTTGAGGACAATCTCACAATCAACTACAGCTTCGGCCCGAACGCAAAACTCAGGGAAGACTTCCTCGACAGGCTTGTCTCAAGGTTTGGCGACCGGACAACGGTTCGACCCAACATGATAAGAATCCGTAAAATGAGGGAAGATACAATCAGGCTATCAAGGGAATTTATAGACCTGGCCTGTGAGGAGTGACATGAACTTTTCATGGATAGTCGAAAATGAACTGATGATTTCATCAGCGCCGGAATCCAATTTCATGCTCAGGAAGATCAGGGAAGCCGGAATAAAGGCTGTTGTTTGTGTGGCTGACAACCCCTTCCCCGAACAGGCATATACCCAGCTTGGCATCGAGCTTCTTCACATCCCGCTGAAACCAGGGAACCCACCAACCCTTGAAGAGCTAAAACTCTTCATCAGATGGATGTCGTTCATGAACAAAGCCAGACAACCGGTCATGATCTTCTGCGACCAGGGGTTTGACAGGGCTGGAATGATGGCTGCATGTGACATGATCGTTCACAGAAACTACAGCTCAAGAGACGCTCTTCACGAGATAAGGGAAATCAGGGGTGACAACGCAATTTCTTCAGCAAAACTTCAGGAGTTTCTGGTCGATTGCGAGTATGTCAAGCCGTTGCTGGTTGACCAGAACGACCAGGACTACTTCAATGCGCTCCTCATAACCGACATCCTCAGGCGACGTTGCCCGTGGGACAGGGCGCAGACCCCTGAATCGATGATGCCAAACCTCCTCGAGGAAACCTACGAAACGTGGGAGGCAATCCTTGGCAATGACAGCAAGGGTCTTGCTTCTGAGCTTGGGGATGTGCTGCTACAGGTGCTGATGGTTTCAAGGATGATGTCCGAATCCGAGCGGTTTGACATGAGGGATGTTATGGCTGCAATGTTTGAAAAACTTGTGAAGCGCCATCCGCACGTTTTTGCAGATTCAACTACCGACACACCTGACACGGTTTTGAAGCAGTGGAAGGGTTTGAAGGACAAGGAAGAACGGTCAATCAGGGACATTCCCACGGCTTTGCCAGCGTTTGGAAGAGCCGACAGAATCATGTCCTTTGCCAAAAAACTTGGATTTGACTGGCCTAAAATTGATGGCGTTATCGAGAAGGTGCATGAGGAAATCGCTGAACTTGTCGAAGCGCTGAGTCTCGATTCACACGAGAAGATTCTTGCCGAATTTGGAGACGTTTTGTTTGTAATGCTCAATCTTGCGAGATTCCTTAAGGTAAATCCTGAACTAGCCCTGCATGAGACGCTCAACAAATTCGTGGAGAGGTTTTCAAAAATCGAAGAGCGAGCAAAAGACATTGGCAAACCCATTGAGATGATGTCACTTGAGGAAATGGATGCGATCTGGAACGAGGCCAAACGTGGCCATTGACAGCATTTCCGAGACCATTGCCGGCGACACCCAATATTACGCAATCGGGAACAAGATAGAGAAAAATTATGGATCAACCTTGATTTTCAACACTGAATTCAAAGTCTGGTCGTGTAACATGGCAAGGGATTTTGAGGAAGGTTTTGAGCTTCGGGCTGTAGAAATTTTTTTTGCTTCCAAAGGAATAGATTTTTGCAGGGCATTTGTGCTCTCGGACAAATCAGAACAGCTTGAACGGTTTTCTACCGAAGGCTTCAGACAAACAAGCTCTCAGATTGGTTTCTGGATAGACAAGTATGATCCTGTCGTCGACCCGTCATTCTCCTTCGAGCCGGTTGAGTCAGAAAGCCAGAAGAAATCTTATCTGGATTTGCACAGGCTTGAAGCGCTTGAACACAAGACGCCGGAAGAGCTGATTGATTCAATAGGCGCACAGAGGCTGGACAAGGGACAGGACAAAAGAATGAGATGGTTCCTTGTTTTCAAAGACGGAAAGCTTGCTGGATCAGTTGGCATCCTTTTGCTTGAAAAATCGGCAAGAATCAAAAATCCCTACACCCTTCCAGAGTTTCGTGGCAAGGGGATTGGTGCAAAAGCCTGTCATTTTGTCGACAGGCTGGCCTTTGAAAGTGGTGCGCAGGGAATAAGCGTTTATGCCCAGCCAAATTCAGGCGGATTCAAACTTTACACGAAGATGGGCTTTTCTCAGATACTTGAGCATAAAATATTGATGAAACCTTGATTTAATTAAAGACTGCTATAATTGCATCATGGAATGCAAAAAGGACAAGAATTTGTCAAAATGTAACTGCACTTACGAACCGTGCTCTCGAAAAGGAGTCTGCTGCGACTGCCTTTCATTTCATAGATCACAGGGGGAACTCCCAGCCTGCTATTTTACTACCCAGGAGGAAAAAACTTATGACCGCTCAATCGAATTCTTCATCTCAAAACGCAAATAGCTGGAATCCGTCGCCGTCACACGGTGAAGGGTCGCTTGGCTACGAAGCTATAAACAGGCTCATGCTCTATGGTTTCCTCGGCTATCTTCCTGAGGATGCATCCAGAGCCTTGATCCTCTCTGGCCCGAAGCAGGCCGAAATGGCTATTTTGCTTGAAGAAAACGGGTATGAGGTCGTAATGCTGTGCGATCCAGATTCCGAAAAACCTGGCTGTGTTCAGACCACTTTGGACAAAATGGAACCTGAATCTTTTGATATCGTTGTTGCTCCTGGATGGCTCTCTGATCATGGAATGACCGAAAAAACTGCCAGACAGGCCAAAGAGGCTCTCAAAGACAAAGGTCTGTTCGTCAGTTCAATTGCTGGCAGGTTTGCAGCTGCAATGGATTTGGCTTCGGTTTCTGTCGAGGCTTCAAAACTCGTTGTCGAAGGTGATGAAGCCGGATCGTGGCATGGAACCAGCGAACTTTACAACCCGAACGAGCTGATCTGCATGCTTGAAGCCATTGGGTTTGAAGTGGTTGATCTGTTTGGCTGGCAGATGGCCATGTCACACATGAATGTAAAAAAGCTGGAAACGTCACAGTGGAGCGATGAAGAGCTGGATGGGTTGCTCGATCTGGAGTTCAGGCTTGGTCAGGAGCGGTCGCTTCTTGGCTGCGCTCCAACAATCCAGTTCATCGCAAAGAAAACCACAATCTCTGCTGAAGAAGATTTTACAGTGACACCATCAGACGTTCATTAGACCTGCATTTGCCTGATTCCTGATCAATGTCCAGCAGCACGGCGCAGAGCCTCACGTCATCGCTTGCCACATCAAATCTTTTGCGCTTCTGGGTTATCATTTTGGCTATCGGGCCTTCCGGCTTCATGCCGATGACTGAGTAATGAGGGCCGGTCATTCCTACATCTGTAAGGAATGCTGTTCCACCCGGCAAAATTCGTTCGTCTGCCGTTTGAACGTGGGTGTGTGTTCCGACAACGGCTGAAACCCTGCCGTCAAGATAGATGCCCATCGCCTGTTTTTCGGATGTTGCTTCGGCGTGGAGATCGACCAGAATGCATCTGGTTCTCTGGTGGATTTCAGCGACCATTGCATCTGCGATCCTGAACGGGCAGTCAATCGGGTTCATGAACACCCTGCCCATGAGATTCAAAATAGCAAACGGCCCAGCCGGGCCATCCAGCATTATCCAGGGTCTTCCGGGGTTTCCAGGTGGCAGGTTGGCCGGTCTGCAAACCAGAGGATTCATCTCAAGCAACCCTTCTGTGTCCACCTGATCGTACAGGTGGTTGCCAAGTGTCAGTCCGTCGCATCCGTGCGAAAGAAGCCATGTCGCAGTCTCAATTGTCAGGCCAAATCCACCGGAGGCGTTCTCTGCATTTGCCACAACATAGTCAATCGAATGCTTTTGCCTGAGTTCAGGAACAATCCTGTCAACAGCCTGCCTGCCAGGTTTTCCAATGATGTCGCCAATAAAAAGTACTTTCAAAACGATTGCCTTTCTAAGAAAAACCCCCGGACAAACCGGGGGTTTTGTCTGGTTACCTACTGGGCGTTTTCGGTGAATCTCACCTCACGGATGACCGTGACCCTGATTGTGCCAGGGTAGGTGAGTTCCTTCTCGATTCTTGATGCGATGTCTCGTGCAACCTGCCAGCTCTGGACGTCGTCAACCTCTTTTGGTTCAACGATGACGCGGATTTCTCGTCCTGCCTGGATGGCGTAGGTCTTTTCAACACCCTTGAAGCTCTTTGCGATGCCTTCGAGCTGTTCAAGTCTCTTGATGTATGCTTCGAGGCTTTCACGCCTTGCGCCCGGTCTCGATGCCGAGATTGCGTCGCTGGCCTGAATGAGCACCGGGTAGACGCTTGACGGGGAGATGTCTGAGTGGTGGAGTCTGGCTGCTTCGATGACTTCGAGTGGTTCGTTGTAGCGCTTGAGGATGTCGGCACCGAGTTCATCGTGGCTTCCTTCCTTTTCCCTGTCAACGGCTTTTCCGATGTCATGGAGCAAACCGGCACGCTTTGCCATGTTCACGTCGAGTCCGAGTTCGCGGGCCATGTGGGCTGCAAGCATCGCAACTTCGATTGAATGGGCAAGGACGTTTTGTCCATATGAAGTTCTGAACTTGAGTCGTCCGATGAGTTTGACAAGGTCTGGCTTCATCGATGGGAGACCGATCTCGAGCAGAGCCTGTTCACCTTCGATTTTGAGCTTTTCTTCAAATTCCTTTGTGGCTTTTTCAACGCATTCCTCGATACGACCCGGATGAATCCTGCCGTCAACGATGAGTTTTTCGAGGGCGATCTTTCCGATCTCTCTCCTGATTGGGTCAAAGCATGAGATTGTCACAACTTCCGGTGTGTCGTCAACGAGAAGGTCGACGCCGGTTGCAGTTTCGAACGTCCTGATGTTGCGTCCCTCGCGACCGATGATTTTTCCCTTGATTTCTTCGGACGGGAGTGGAACGGCTGAAACCGTGACTTCGGATGTATACTCGGATGCGATTCTCTGAACAGCGCCAAGGATGATTTCCCTGGACTTGGAGTTGGCTCTTTCAACCGTCTCCTCTTCCATGTTCTTGGCTTTCTGCGCTAGCTCGTAGCTCATCTTCTGCTTCATGTCCTCGATGATCACGTTCTTTGCCTGGTCTGGAGTGAGGTTTGCTATGCGCTGGAGTTCCTTGGTCTGGCTGGCGATTATCTGCTCAACCTTTTCGTGCTTCATGTCCAGCTCTTTTTCACGGGTCTGTATGCCCTGTTCGCGCTTGTTCATTGCTTCGTTGCGCTGCTCGAGCTTGTCTTCCCTCTGGGCGAGCCTGCGTTCCATCTCGACAAGCTCCTGCCTCTGGGTTCTGAACTCTGATTCCCTTTCGGAAACGATTTTCATCGCTTCGTCGCGGGCGTTTACGAGGATGGCTTTTTTCTCGGTCTCCCCTTCGAACTTTGCGTCGTCGAGGATCTTCTTGGCTTCAGCCTCAGCCTTCTTCAGTGTGCCATCAGCTTTCTTGCCAAGCCACTGCGAGCCAAAGTAGTTTCCGATCAGGAAACCTACAATTGCGCCTACAACACCAATAATTGCTTCAATCATCTTTTGTTTCTCCGTTTATCTGTGAATGGAGGAATCCAAGCCGGACAAGCTTTAGTTTCAGTTTGTCGCCTTCGTACTTGTCTTTGAGCGACTCTTTTGCCGTTTTCAGTGCTGCCATCCAGTCTACTTCTTTCAGGGACTCCTCAATAAGTTTCGGCGCCAGTCCAAGTTCAGCCATTTTCATCCTGAGCTTGAGCGGGCCCCAGTATTTTTTAAGTTTTGCGGAAATGAAAGCTCTCGCAAACTTTTCGTCATCAACCAGCCTGAGTCTCTCGAGTTTTTCGATTGTTTCGTCTATCTCTTCGGCTGTGTGTTGCTTTCTTTTCAATCTCGACCGTATCTCGGACACCGAGCGGTCTCTTGCCCCAAGGAGCCTGAATGAATCATCAAGCGCCTTGCTTTGTCGCTTCGGCCTTCTTTGAAAGGCCATACGCCTCCATGATCTTTGTCTCAATCTGGTTCATGATTTCAGGTTTGCCGGAGAGTGTTTCCCTTGCGTTGTCGCGACCCTGTCCGAGTCTTTCGCCACCGTAGCTGAACCAGGTTCCGCTCTTTTCGATGATGTTGAGGTCAACGCCCATTGAAAGAAGCTGGGATTCCCTGCTGATTCCGTAACCGAAGATAAGGTCGAAGACGCAGTTGTGATAAGGTGGGGCAACCTTGTTTTTGACGACCTTCACCTTCACTTCTGAACCCTGAATCTTGTCCCCGTCTTTGAGTGTTTCGCCGCGTTTGACTTCAAGCCTTACGGTTGAGTAGAACTTGAGCGCCCTTCCGCCTGTGGTGGTTTCGGGGTTTCCGAACATGACGCCGATTTTTTCCCTGATCTGGTTGATGAAGACGCCGCATGTCCTGCTCTTGCTCATAGCTCCTGTCAGCTTTCTCATGGCCTGGCTCATCAGCCTTGCCTGGAGACCAACGACAGAGTCGCCCATTTCACCTTCGAGTTCCGCTCTTGGAACCAGGGCTGCAACAGAGTCGATGACAAAAAGGTCGATTGCGCCTGATCTTGTCAGGATTTCAGCGATTTCAAGCGCCTGTTCGCCTGAATCGGGCTGGGAGATGATGAGTTCCGACAGGTTGACTCCCAGTCTTTCTGCATACGATGGGTCAAGGGCGTGTTCGGCGTCGATGAAGACAGCCTTGCCACCCTGTTTCTGGCACGATGCAATTGTCGTGAGCGCAACGGTTGTCTTTCCTGAGCCTTCAGAACCGTAAATTTCGACGATTCTGCCCCTTGGCAAGCCACCAACACCCAAAGCGATGTCAAGTGACAAAATGCCGGTCGGAATCACCTCAACAGCCATTCTGCCAAAGCCGTCGCCAAGCTTCATGACCGTACCCTTGCCAAACTGCTTTTCAATCGAGGCAAGTGCAGACTCTAAAGCCTTGTCCTTTTCGGTGCCTTTCTCCATCAATGTCCTCCGAGTTCTTTCCGCCAAAGCGGTGTATAGATTGACCCTGCCGGGTTGAGTTCAGATTTTATGAATTCCAGAGCAATAAAATTCTGGGTTTGCTGGAGGTTTGGCAGCAAGTCCATTGCCTCTTTCAAACCCTTGGGTTTTTCATTTTTGATGCGTGCGAGAGTTAGGTGACCAACAAATTCCTTCTCCTCAGGAGTAAAGCCGAATCCTTGAGTGATCTGGTCAATTTGTCTGGCAAGGTTTGCCAGTCTGCCGCAATCGATTCCGTACCAGACAACCCTTGGATTCGACAACTTCGGGAAAACGCCAGGGTTTGAAAACCTGAAATCCATTGGCCCAAGTTCAAGATTATCAAGATTCGATGATATTTTTGGGATAATGGATTCATCGGTGTCGCCAAGGAATTTCAACGTTAAGTGGAAGTTTCCTTGCTTTGTAAAGTTTGCTTCAAGACCTGATTTTTTGAGGTGTGAAACGCATGACGAAAGGAACTGCTCCGATTCCTGGGGCAGCGAAAGGGCGATAAAGGTTCTAAGCTTCAACCTTTTCCCCTTCAAGGTCGTATCCGTCATAGGCTGTGACCTTGACCATCACGATGTCTCCATCCTCAATGTCTTCACCCTCAACCTTTATCGTGCAGTCGATTTCGGGTGCGTCAGCCTTTGTTCTTCCGATTGATGCGCCAACATCGCTGTAGTCGATGATAGCCTGGACAATTTTGCCAACCTTCGCCTTGTTTGCTTCAAGAACAATGGTTTGTTCAAGCTCCATGATCTCTTTGCAGCGCAGTTCGGCGATTCCAACCGGTGGATATTTCATGTCAAAAGCTTTTGTGCCTGGTTCTGGTGAGAACGGGAAGACTCCAAGCCTGTCGAATTTTGTTTCCTTAACGAATTCGGAAAGCTCTGCAAATTCAACCTCAGTTTCACCCGGGAATCCTGTGATCAGCGAGGTTCTTACGGTTGCATCCCTGAAATTTTTTCTGATGTCAGAAATGAGGTTTGCGATGCCATCTTTGTCTGGCTTCGGCCTTTCCATGTTTTCAAGGACAACTTTCGAGACATGCTGGATTGGGATGTCGAAATACTGGAGAACCTTTGGCGTGTTGAAACCTTCGAGGATTTTCTGGGTAAGGTGCATCGGATTGAGATATTGGACCCTGATCCAGTCCAAACCGTTGATTTTCGAGAGTTCGCCAAGGAGTTTTGGAAGGTCGTAGTCGAGATCGAGGCCGACAATTGAGGTGTCCTGTGCAATGAGGATCAACTCTCTGGCACCGTTTTCAACTAATGCTCCGGCTTCGGCCACAAGCTCTTTAAGCGGGAAACTGTGGTATGGGCCGCGAATTGAAGGGATGGTGCAGAATGTGCAGGCATGGGAACAACCTTCAGCGACACGGAGATAGGCCACATGTGGAAGCGTGAGCTGGAGTCTTGGAAGAATTGCGCCCTGAGGAGAATTTCTAACCGATGAGACAAACATTTTTTCCTTGATGGCCTTTGTGGATTGGTCGTTTATTCCGGTGCCAAGCCATGAATCGACCAGTGGATAGTCGGTTTTGAGTTTTTCTCCGAGCATCTGGGGCAGACAGCCAGTGACGACGATTCTTTTGATTCTGCCTTCTTTTTTCAGCTCGATTGCGTTTTCGATGACTTCGAAGCTCTCATCCCTTGAAGATTGCAGGAAGGAGCAGGTGTTGATGAAAAGCGTGTCGCATTCTTCAGGGTCAAAGGCGATCTCGTAGCCGTCGGTTGCCACCTGTGCCATGATCTGTTCAGCGTCAACCAGCGCTTTAGGGCATCCGAGGGCGATTATTGCAACGCGTTCTTTCTTCATCCAAGCGCCTCTTTCAGCACTTCGTCGATAGATTCGACAAATACGAAGTTCATTTCGTTTCTGATTTGCTCAGGAACCTTGGTGACATCAGGTTTGTTGTCTGCCGGAAGGAGGACTTTTCTCACGCCATACCTGTGGGCTGCAAGGACTTTCTCCTTCACTCCGCCAATTGGCAGAACCTTGCCACGAAGCGTGATTTCTCCTGTCATGGCAACATCTGATCTGACCGGAACCCTTCTGATTGCCGAAACAAGTGAGGTTGTGAGGGCGACGCCTGCAGATGGGCCGTCTTTTGGAGTGGCGCCTTCTGGAACGTGGATGTGGATGTCGTACTTGTCAGCCTTGAAGTCTTCAGGGATTCCAAGTTCCGACGCATGTGACCTGACAAAAGACATTGCTGCCTGAGCCGACTCCTTCATTACATCGCCAAGTTGTCCGGTGAGGATCAGCTTTCCGCTGCCTTCCATGGTTGTGGTTTCGACGAAGAGGACTTCTCCGCCCATTTCGGTGACGGCCAGTCCGGTTGCAACGCCGATTTCATCGCGTTTGAGGTGGGCTTCAGATTTGAAAATTGGGATGTCGAGATAGGATTCAACGTCCTTTTCCTCGATCTTCACCTTTTTCCATTTCTTGCTTTCCACTTTTTTCCTGGCAAGTTTTCTCATGAGCGTGGCGATCTTGCGTTCAAGCGTTCTCAAGCCTGCCTCGCGTGTATAGTTCTTGATGATTTTGGAAATCGCTTCATCTGCCAGCTGTACATCGTCCTTGCTCAGTCCATTGGCTTCAAGCTGCTTTGGAATGAGGAAATTTTTGGAGATGAAGACCTTGTCAAACTCCGTGTAGCCTGGAATGAAGATTACTTCCATCCTGTCGAATAAAGCCCTGGGGATTGTGTGGGTCACGTTTGCGGTTGTGATGAAAAGGACTTCCGAGAGATCGTACGGAATCTCGAGGTAGTGGTCTGAGAAGGTTGTGTTTTGTTCAGGATCGAGAGCCTCAAGCAGCGCTGAAGTCGGGTCACCCCTGAAGTCAACGCCGACCTTGTCGATTTCGTCAAGCAGGAAAATCGGGTTTGATGAACCGGCTGTTTTCATGCCCTGAATGATTCGACCCGGAAGAGCGCCGACATAAGTGCGCCTGTGGCCTCTGATTTCGGCTTCGTCCTTGATTCCACCCAGTGAAATCCTGACGAACTTTCTGCCCATGGCTCTGGCAACAGATTTTCCAAGTGAGGTTTTGCCAACGCCGGGAGGGCCAACAAGGCAAAGGATGGGACTTTTGACCTTTGGAGCCAGCTTTCTGACGGCGAGGAACTCAAGAATCCTCTCCTTGACCTCTTCAAGGTCGTAATGATCCTCGTCGAGAATTTTCTTGGACTGGGAAATGTCGATAGAATCTTCGGTCTTGATTTCCCATGGCAGGTCGAATATCCAGTCCAGGTAGTTTCTGACAACTGTTGCTTCAGCTGCCATCGGTGGCATCTTTTCGAGCTTGTCTAACTGGTCGTTGATTGCGTCTACAACATGCTTTGGGAGGTTTGGCCTGTCCTCGAGTTTTTTCTTGTAGTTGCCAATTTCAGAGGAGAATTCAGATGAGGATTCACCAAGCTCTTTCTGGATGGCTCGAAGCTGTTCCCTCAGGTAGAATTCTTTCTGACCCTTGTCGATTTTGGTTTTGACTTCATTTTCGATCTTGCCCTGAAGGGTGATGATCTCAAGCTCTTTGGAGAGTACTTCGATGACCATCTCAAGTCTGGTTTTGATCGGTTCGGTTGCAAGGATTTGCTGTTTTGCCTCGATGCTGATGTTTAAGTGTGTTGAGATTATGTCAACCAGCAGATGCGGCTCATCGATGCTGTCAAGCCCGAAAAGCATTTCCGGGACAAGCCTTTTGTTGATCTTGATGTACTCTTCAAATTTTTCCATCAGAACGCGCATAAGCGCGATTATTTCAGGCGTTACCGGTGTTTTGTCGATCAACGGAGTGACCGATACAACGGTCATTCTGTCCATGTCAATGAACTTTGCGATCTTTACTCTCTGCAGGCCTTCGATGATGATCCTGAGGTTTCCGTCTGGCATCTTTTGCTGGATCTGCATGATCTCGCATCCAACGCCGACCGTATAGAGTTCGTTTGATGTGGGGTCGTCTGTCTGCTCCGAAATTTGTGCAGTGCAGACGATGAATTTATCGGTTTCATAAGCCTTTTCGACTGCATTGATTGATTTTTCACGTCCAATGATGAGAGGCACTGTCATGCCCGGGAACATCACCAGGTTGCGAAGTGGAAGGAGTGGAGCCTCTTTCCTTGTCCATTTTCTTGGTTTCTGCTGCATTGTTTTGTTTACGCTATCCTTTTCAGCTCCATGACCTGTCCGTCGGAATCGATGAGCGTTGCCGGAGATTCACCCCTTGCAACCCTGTCATCGATTACACATTTGGCCACCGTTTTCAGCGATGGCACGACGTAGAGGACATCGAGCATTATCTTTTCAAATATGGAACGGAGCGCTCTTGCGCCTGTCCCGAGTTTTCTTGCACGTTCGGCGATTTCTTTCAGGGCGTCGTGTGTGACTTCGAGCTGAACGCCTTCAGATGCCAGCAGTGCTTCATACTGTTTTACCAGTGCATTTTTTGGTTCAACGAGGATTTTTACCAGCTCGTCGGTTGTCAGCCCGGTAACGGTTGTGTGGACTGGGAATCTGCCGACGAATTCGGGTATGAGTCCAAACTTCATGAGGTCGTCAGGTGTGATTTTCGAGAGCAGTTCAGAATCTGAAAGGTTTTCTGTTGGCTCCCTGGTGTAGCCGACCTGTTTTTTGCCAATTCTCGATCCGACAATCTTTGGCAGGTTTTCAAACATTCCGCCAACGATGAACAGGATCTTTGTGGTGTCGATCTGAATGAATTGCTGTTGTGGATGCTTTCTTCCGCCCTGTGGTGGAACGTTGCAGACGGTTCCTTCAACCATTTTGAGGAGCGCCTGCTGGACGCCTTCGCCTGAAACGTCGCGCGTGATTGACGGGCTTTCGCTCTTTCTGCCGATCTTGTCGATCTCGTCGATATAAACGATTCCGACCTGAGCTGCGTCAACGTCAAAATCAGCGTTTCGAAGCAATCCAAGCAAGACGTTTTCGACATCTTCACCTACATAGCCGGCTTCTGTAAGGGTTGTGGCGTCGGCGATGGTGAAAGGGACATTCAGGATCTGGGCGAGAGTCCTTGCGATAAGGGTTTTGCCCGAACCGGTGGGGCCGATGAGCATGATGTTTGATTTTTCTATCTCAACTGTTGACTGCTTCATGCCAAGGATTGAGCGGTAGTGCTTGTAGACGGCAACTGAGATAACCTTTTTGGCTTCATGCTGGCCTATGATGTACTGGTCTAGTTTCTTGTGGATTTCTGCAGGAGAAGGGATTTGCCCGATTCTCTTTTTTATGCGCTTGGAAGCGTCATCCTCAAGAACCTTTGCTGCAGCCTTGATGCAGTTTTCGCAGATTAGGGCATTGATGCCTTCCATGCCACGAAGGCCATAGCCAAGAGGTTGTCCACAAAATGAGCAGGTTTGCTGAGCTTCCTGCCTGTCGCTGCCTTCGTCAGTCATTGCTCTTTGACACCGACTCGATCACCTTGTCGGCGATGCCATAGGCGACTGCCTCAGCTGCTGTCATGTAGTTGTCTCGTTCGGCATCGGCAAGCACCTTTTCGTACGGCTGGCCACAGTGCTTTGCCAGCAGTTCGGTGAGGGTGCGTTTGAGTCTGAGCATTTCCTTGACCTGGATTTCGACATCGGTTCCCTGACCCTGGGCGCCACCAGCGATCTGGTGGATCATGACGCGTGAGTTTGGTAGGATGAAGCGTCTGCCCTTTTCACCGGCTGCAAGCAGGAATGAACCCATTGAAGCTGCCTGGCCGATGCAGATTGTTGAAACCGGTGCAGAAACGTATTGCATGGTGTCGTAGATTGCAAGTCCCGATGTGACAATTCCGCCCGGGGAATTGATGTAAAGGCTGATCTCTTTTTTGGGATCGTCAGCGTCAAGGAAAAGAAGCTGAGCGATGACCGAGCTTGCAACCTGATCATCAATCATTTCAGATGAAAGGAAAATGATCCTGTCCTTGAGAAGTCTCGAATAGATGTCGTATTGGCGTTCGCCAACGCTGGTTTGCTCGATAACCCAGGGAATTGAGTACATGTGCCCTCCTGATTAAGAGAGCTTTACCTTACCCTCGATGGCCTCGACAGTCTTTCTCTTTCGAAGAGATTCGGCAATGTTTTCCCTGACCCTGTCAGAGTTGAGGTTTCCGGTCTGTTTTCCGGATCTCTTCATGATCTCCCGAATCTTTTCAATCTCGCTATCGATTTCTTCATCTTTGACATCGATTGACAGCTTTTCAGCGTATTCGTCAATGATGATGTCAAGTTTGGTGTTGTTTTCAGCCTTCGGGGTGAGTTCGGCTCGAAGTTGATCTTCCGTCATTTCACGGGATTTGAGATACTGTGTCATTGTAATGTTGCGCCTTGCCAGTTCTCTGGCCAGAGCGTTCCACTCATCCTCAACGGATGCATCAATCAGTGCTTTTGGTAGATGAATCTTTGTTTTGTCAAGGAACGTCTTGAAGAGTTCCTGTTCAATGGTTGACTGTCTCCTGTCCTCATTCGCCTTTTCAAGTTCGGCGTCGACGGCTTTTTTGAGTGCATCAACGGTTTCAAAACCAACCGACTTTGCAAGCTCATCGTTGAGTTCAGGCATTTTGCGTTCTTTTATCTGGCCAACAACGTATTCGATTTCGGCCGGTTCGTTTGAATCAGTGAATTCGACTGTTGCTTTTCCTGTGTCGCCCTTTGATTTTCCGATCAGGTTTTTGTCAAAGCCTTTTACGAAGTCTTCTCTTCCGACCTCTACAAGCTCTTCTTTCCACCTGTCGCTGGCTCTGCCTTCATTGATGGCTGACCATTTGAAGTAGACGAAGTCTGTATCCTTGGCCTGGCGTTCAACCGGTTCCATTGTTGCATACTGGAACATGATGCGGTCGATGGCCTGATCTTTATCTTGCTGGGTGACTTCAAACTTTGGTACCTTGATTGAAATCTTCTCAAGCTCCGGAAGTTCGAAATCAGGGACGTGTTCTATCTTGATTTCAAGTTCGAGTGGGCCTTTGTCTTCAAAGCTGATGACCTTGACGCCTGGTCTTCCAACCATTCTGATTCGCTGTTCGCCAATGATTTTTTCAAAAGCCTGCGCATAGGCAATATCAATGAAGTCTTCCTTGAGGGCATCGTACCCGTAGTGGGAAACGAAGATGTTGAATGGGGCTTTACCGGGTCTGAATCCGGGGATTTTGACTTTAGCAACTTTTTCTTTGTATACCTGCTCAAACCCCTGACTCACTTCATCAGGTGAGAAGGTGGCTCTGCCGATAAGTTCGGTTTGTCCACCAGGGCTCGTCTTTATTTCCATTTCATTCCTTCAAAAGCAAATGGAGCGGAAGACGGGATTTGAACCCGCGACATCGACCTTGGCAAGGTCGCGCTCTACCACTGAGCTACTCCCGCTCGAATTCTTAACATGCGAAGGGCGGGACTTGAACCCGCAAGGGCTTGCGCCCACTGGATCCTAAGTCCAGCGCGTCTGCCAGTTTCGCCACCCTCGCACACGCTGGAATGAATATACTGAAGACAGGTAATTTTTCAAGTGTCGTTAGTTAAGGATCAGGAGGAAAGCTGATCCCAAGTGGTGTCCGACGAGAGAATGAGGCCGTCAGGCTTGTGAGCGCTGATAACAAAACCCATCTCCTGAAGGTTGTAAATTGTTTGTGAACGCTGTTCAGGAATTATCACTTTTATGAGTTTCGCACCCTTTTCGATCAATCCTTGCACAGCATGTTCGACGAGTTTGCCCTCGATGAGTTTTTCATCCGACAGTTTCTTAACCTCGTCTATTGCAACCGATAATGTTCTGATTTCACCGAGGTTTTTGTCGTCAATGGATGATATTACTATGCCGGTTAGGGTGTTGTGGATGTAAGCGTGGAAGCATGTGACCGGATCAAACTGGCCACCGAGTTCTTCCTTCATCGAAGCAAGCCATCTCTGTCTCGGTTCACGTTCTGGAAGCTCACCCTTGGTCTGCGTGTCGCCAAGGTCTGAAAGGGCAATGACAAGA
This sequence comes from uncultured Caldisericales bacterium, assembly GCA_964472265.1. Taxonomy (GTDB): domain Bacteria; phylum Caldisericota; class Caldisericia; order JAAYUI01; family JAAYUI01; genus JAGNLA01. Next base: position 32,116 of record CAYYJO010000004.1, read on the forward strand.
GCCACTTCCGAATCATTGTCCGGTTTCCATGGTGTGAACTGATAGCCTTCCGGGCCTTTGATCGGTTTGAAGTCGGCTATGTCAAGATATAGGTCTGTTTGGGGGAGAACCATGAAGCCAAGCTGGAACAGGGGCTCAGAGAGGTAGTCGCCGCCGACGATGACGTTTGTGACTTCCATGGTTTCAATATTATTCTTGGTTCTTGCAGTGTTGAATAAGAATTTGATCAGACCCTTGGCGGTGTCCTTCTGATCACAATCCCTTGCAACAAGAATGCTTGTTGCCTTGACTTCCTGGTCAATGATGATGCCAGAGACGAAGCCGATCATTCGCGGGCCTGAAATGGCTGTGCAAATGATTGAATCTTCCTTGAGTGGTTCTCTGATTTCATGAAGGATGTGTTCTGCTATGTGTTCGGGCAATCCAGCGTCAATGACTTCGCGTCTTGCGAAATCCATCAATCTTCTAGCGTTTCCCTGCCATATATTATAGGTTGTGTCTTTCATCCAGTTTAGGTGATGGTGGGTCGCACAGGACTCGAACCTGTAACCGCCTGATTAAGAGTCAGATGCTCTACCGATTGAGCTAGCGACCCATCAATTTGTGCAAGCAAAGCGCGCCCAGCAGGAGTTGAACCCGCAACCTACGGATCCGAAGTCCGTCGCTCTATCCAGTTGAGCTATGGGCGCATGATCCGCGTGGTTTCTGGTGGGCCCAGCAGGAATTGAACCTGCGGCCTACGGTTTAGGAAACCGTCGCTCTATCCAACTGAGCTATGGGCCCATTTAAAAGCGAGCCCGGGGTGACTCGAACACCCGACCACCTGCTTAGAAGGCAGATGCTCTATCCATCTGAGCTACGGGCCCATGCTTGCCTGCAAAAAATCATTTTCAAAGTGGTCGGGGAGGGCAGATTCGAACTGCCGACCTTCTGGTCCCAAACCAGACGCGCTACCAAACTACGCCACTCCCCGAAAAGCGGGGCCTTGCTGGCAACCGACTTTGGGCATTATAACGAACTTGGTTTTGACTTCAATTAAAGACCGAGTTTTGAGCGAATGATGGATTCAAGCTTGTTTTCTTCAGTGCTACCCTGCGTTATTGCGCCTTCATTCTGGAAAAGGACTGTTCCTTCGGCGTCTACGAGCGTAAATGCCGGAATGCCCTGTCCAACGAAGATTCCGCCAATTTTTGAGCTTTGTGGGTCGTTGACGACCGGATACTGGATTCCCTCGCTCTGTGCGAACTCTTGTGCCTTATAGATTGCGTCTGTGGTGTCAACATTAAGGCCGATCACCATGAGGCCGTTTGCTTTGTATTTGTTGTATAGGGAAATCATGGTTGGAGTTGAAGCCCTGCAAGGCGGACACCACTGTGCCCAAACATCGATGAGATAGAGTTTTGCGCCTTTATCACTGAAGTTGACTGCTTTGCCGTCTGGGTTGTTCCAGCTAAGTGAAACTGATGTCTGCGAGAGAGCCTTTGCTTCAAGAACATTTGTGAACCACTCGTTGTTTGTGCTGATCTGCTCTGTTGCTGGGTTATCTTTTGGCTCTTCCTGGGAAGTAGTCATTTCGCCTGGTTTGGCTTCTTCAGTTGCCGGTGGCGTTGCTTCTTCCGGTTTCGTCTCCCCGGCTGCCTGTGGCGTTGTCTCTTCTGGTTTTGTCGTTTCTTGCGTTTGTGCGCCTGCCGTTGTTTCCTGCGAAGGTGGAGTGACTTTCACAAAATCAACATTCTCTTCAGATTTTCCGCATGCACCGAGTGCGACTGCAACTAGAACGAGAACAGCAAACATTGTCAAAATGCGTTTCATTTTTTCACCTCAATCATTTTTGTGTCAGAATAGTAGCTGGCTCCTGCGCCGAGGATGTCCGAGACAAACTTGAGCGGAACCATGGTTGTGCCGTTGCAGTAAATGCGCGGCGGAACTGCTGAAGGAAGCAAAGTTTTCTTTCCATCAACGTAAGCGTATTTGTCCCCGATTGTCATTGTGACAGTCTTGGGACTCGAGTATGTGATCGTGATTTTTTGTTTGGCACCATCCCAGGCGATTTTTCCTCCGAGTGGCTCAACAACCTGCCGAACCGGAACCAGAGACCGCCCATTTTCGATTCTAACAGGGCAGGACAGCTTGAACTTCTCTCCGTTGACCTCATAGGTATACCCGCCGACAGTAAACTTCAAAACGACCTGTTTTTTGGGGTTGGCGACATTCTTGACCGTGCGCTTGAGATTTCCGTCATACGAGAAGATGTAAAGGCTGCCGCCATCGGCATTTGAACCAACGACAACTTCCGATGCGCCGATGTTGACGGTCAGAGAGACTGCATCAGGAACGGTGCTAAACTGTTTGATCATCACACCCGATGACGTAAATGACTTGATCACGTTTCTGTCGAGGACAAATATTTTGTCTTCGTACTCGGAGGCATCGATTGCCTTTGGGTTTGAAAGCAGCCCCTTGCCAAATGATCCGGTTGGTTTTTTATCGGTGTTGCTTGCGGTTTTGACCTGGTTGTCGTCCAGGATGAAAAGTTTTTTTGTGGTCGAGTAATACGAAGCCATCGGGTTGACAAGCCCTGTGACCTCTTTGCTAAGTTTTCCAAGGTCATCGATTATCACTACCTTTTTCAAGTTTCTGTCAACGATTGAGAGCCAGTAGTCATAGTCTGACCTGAGGTAGCTGATATCAACGGGATTTTTGAGCTGACCGGTTCCGCTGCCTGCCTGGGTGACTGGACGGATGTACTTGTAAGAGGTGTATGTTTCGAACTCGAACAGCTTTGATGCACCGTTGTTTGAAGAAACAAAGGCCACTTCGCCGGCGCACCAGCAGACGGTGAGGTTTGTCATGCCAGAAATCTGGGAGTTGCCTATGATCGTTGCCTGATAGTTGTAGGTGCTGTCAAATTTGTGAACTTGCTGTGTGGCGGTGTTGAGCACGAAGATGTTGCCGCTGTGATCAGAACAGATAGAGATTGCTGATGTGATACCCCTAGAGGGTATATAGTGAAAGAGTAAGATTATGGCTAGAACTATAGGTATCAGTTTTTTCATCGGACTCCATTCTATGTGTTTGAATATTTTTGTCAATGCCTTTTGTTTAAGATTTTCGCTAAACCCATTATAAACAAAAACCGCCCTTCACGATAGAAGGGCGGTTTGAATGATTCAGATCAACTTATGATCATTTCGGGTAGGTTACTGTGATCATTTTTGTTTTGGCATCATACTGAACATCTGCCCCAAGGTTTTCTGCAACGAATCTGAGTGGGAGAAGAGTTTTTCCTCCAACCGAGACAGGGAAGAGAGTGCCCTTTGTGTTGTAGGTAACTTCCTTGCCATTGATTTTGCCCTTGTTCTTGAGAAGCCACATTTCAATGACTTTTGTTGGGGAACCTGGCGCGTTCTGTGTCAATGTGACCTTCTTTTCTGTTGCGTTCCAAGCAACAGTGCAGTTGAGCAGTGATGCTACATCGGCGATCGGCATGAATGTATTCCCATTGAGAGCCTTGAGGTTTGCCTGAGTGAAGGTGGCTGTTGGTGCTGTCTTGAGCGGAGTCTGAGCAACCCCGTTGACTGTCCAGTTGGTCTTGTCGAGTGTGAGGACAATAACGGTTTTCTTCGGCTTTGCCTCAAAGGTGATGGTCTTGGTCGACTTGTTGCCGGCTTCGTCCGAGGCTTCGATGGTGATTGTGTTCTTTCCTTCGACCACTGTATAGTCGAGGGTGAAGATGCCCTGGTCGCCTTCGTTGGATTCAAGGTTTGCAATGCTGCCGTTGATGTAGACGGTTGCTGTCTGTTCGGTCTTTACCTTGATTGTCGTTGCATCGTCCGGGGCAAAGACGTCGTTTGCTGTCGGTGCGACGACTTCGATGCTTGGTGGTGTTGTGTCAAGGATGATGGTCTTCCTGACGATGGTTTCGTTGCAGGCCTGGTCGCGTCCGATGAATTCGACTACGTTTGCGCCTTCCTTGAGGTTAACGGTGTGGCTGAACTTGTAGGTGATTGAACCTGAGTTTGCGGTTTCGTAGATTTCGCCGGTGAGAAGCTGTGTTTCTTTGCCGTCGAACCTGATGAAGACTGAATCGGTGACCTGGAACTTGGTGTTGTCGCCGTCGGTGAGCATTTCCGTGAATCCGCGCTCGCCTTCAACAGTGTAGGTCTTCTTGCTGACCCTGATCGACTCTGACTTTGGCTCAACAACGGTAATCGGTGGAGCGACTGTGTCGAGATAGAAGTCAACGGTCTGCGGTTCTTCCTTGATTCCGTTGAACTCAGCCTGCCATGTGATCTTGGCTCTCTGTGAGCCTGGCATCATTCTTGCTTCGCCGCCGTAGATGACTTCCTTGTCCGGCTGGTTGTTGAACCAGAATGTGAGCTTTGCCTCAGGGTTGAGACACTCGAAACCGAGGATTGGCGGCTTGTTGAACCATTCGCCGCAATTTGGCTGGTCTGGATCCTTGAAATAAATCCATGACTTGAGTGGTGACGGTTCGATAACGTATTCTTCTGAGGTTACCGGTTCATCCTTGTCGGTTGAGACGCTGAGATTGTATGGGCCGTGCTTGCGTGGGTTCTTGATGCCTGCATCAACCTTGAACTCGACAATTGACCATTCAAACGGCTTGCAGTTTGAGTCTGTTGTGATCGTGACCTTCTGGCCAACGACAACGACTTCGGTGACCGGCTTCATACACACGTAGACGTTTTCTGGCGTGATTGTCGGTGGAACGGTTGTGCCTTCGGGGAAGACAACGTGAATTTTTTCACCAACTGAGAGTTCGCCACCGGCTGACGGCTGGTATTTGAACTTGTAGCCCGATGTAACCGATCCCTGGTAGTCAGTGAGTTCGAGATCGGAGATCAATGGCATTGACTTGATGATGTCGAAGTTTTCGAAGTTGTATTCTTTGCCGTCATAGGAGAACTTGAGCGTGTAGGTGCCTGGAACCGGGTTTCTGATTCCGGCTTCGACTTTGAACCTGATTCTCAGAGATCCAGAGATTTCTTCGGTTGCCGTGAGGGTGATTGTGTTATCGGAGATTGCGATTGCGCCTGTGTAGGTCTTGCCACCAACTTCAACGGTCTTGGCATCAATCTTGCTTGGAAGAACTGTTGTTGCAGGGAAAATGACTGAGAATGTTGATCCAGCCTTAATCTTGAGGTCTGATGGGAGGATTCCGACTGCCGTATATGCTGCCGTTGCCTTTTCAAAATTCGGTGTGACTTTCACTGAGGCTACTGCACCAATTCTGAAGTTTGCTGACTTGATGAAGTTTGGTTCAGATGATGATGAGATTTCGACTGTGTTGTCGCCTGTTGCTGACGGGTTCCTGATTCCTGCGATTTCGAGGAACTGGATTGTTGCATCGCCAAGGTTTGCAATGTCGGTTGGAACAACGAGGGTGATCTGGTTTGTTGTGTCGCCTGGTGCAATCTGTGGCGTGCTTGTAACGAATGAACCGTTGATCTTGATCGACTTTGCCGGGAACTTTTTTGGAAGGGTGAATGCCTTTGGAATCTTGATCATGATGGTTGATGAACCACCGTCAAGTGCTCCGCCTTCACCGGTCTTGAACTTGATTGATGCGTTTGTGACCTGGTCATTGTCTGGTGGGTCGAGGATGACGTTCACATCTGAGATGTCAGAGCATGGAAGCATGAAGGCTTCTGATTCAACCGGCGTTGGTTCCGGGAGGGTTGCAATCGCCAGTCTGTAGCGACCTGGTGTTGCCGGAGCGATGAGGCCTGTGTTCTTTGAGGTGTTGATGTCGATTGAGTTGTAGCCCTTTCTCCAGGCTTCAATTTCAAGCGGTGTGTTGACCTGATATGAACGCTCCTTGCAGTTGTTGATGAGAATTGGGTATCCCTGGCATTCAGAACATGGCGAGTAGCCGATTGAGGTTGAACGGATGATTGTCTTCATCCTTTCCATTCTCTGTGTCTGGTCGCGCGGGAGTGGCGGGAAAACGGTTCCAAGCTGCCAGCATCCAAGACCTGACGGATCCTTGATTATTCTGACTCTGCCCTGTGTGGCGTCGCAAACGCTTCCCCAACCTGGTACTGAGTCTTTTGCACATGCCGGGGTTTCATCGAATTCGGTTGCGCCTTTTTCGTCTTTAACGGCGTAGACTTTTCCGAGTTCTTTTTCTTCCTGGTTAGTGTATTTCTTGAAGTAGTTTTCGTTCGGGATAAATCTGATGTTTTCCTTCTGTCCGGTTACTGGCGGAAGTCCATCACAGATCTCCTTAACAAGATCAGTGTTTGATACTGAGGCTGCCTCGTCGATCGGGAACCAGATCTTGAGCCAGTCGTGAATTTTGATGTTCACGTTGTATCTCATGTAAACCTTGAAGGCGGTAAGGGTGTTTGCCCTTGCAGCCGCAATTTTCGGCTTTGTCATGTTCAGTTCTACGTGAACTGGACCCAAAGTTGCCATTGTCACCGGGATTGTTGTGAGGATCAACCCGGCAGTGAGGATAAGTGTGATTGCTGCGATAATTGTTTTCCTCATCCGATTCTCCTTTCGACTTTCGACCAAAACTCCAACAAGTCTAGCAGTTTGGTATATTCAAACAAATTAAAATCTGCTGGTGTGATTTAAGCAGATCAAACCAAAATTCCATTTAAGAAAGCCCTAAAACGTGTTAATTTAGGATTAAGTAAGGTTTGTTTGAACACAGGTTTTTTTATATAAACTACTTCGCGGAGGTTTTTATGAGAATGAAAACTTTAGTGGCGATAGTATTGGTTTTGTCAACGATGGCAGCTTTCACGTCCTGTGGCGAGGAAAAAACGGAGGATTTGGCATACATTTCAGGCACAATCTATGAAAAGACGACAAAGGCACCGATCCCCGATGCAATCGTGACTCTCGACAACCAGACAATGACCTCGACAACAGACGGGAGATTCATTTTTTCCAAGCTTGAAAAAGGATCGAAGCACACTCTCGAATGCAGCAAACCGCTTTACAAGAATTTCAAACTGGAAAACATCGTAGCCGTTTACCCTGGAGTGACCCAGGATATTGAACTGGATATTGAAATCCCGAATCCACCAAAAACAGTGAAGCTTGGACAACTGACAACGAAGAATCTCAAGTCGTTTGATTATGTCCTCAGCTATGGAACGTCACCGACACAGATTACTTACGAAATGGATGGAAGTTTCTCGGCACCGAATTCTTACTCACACAACATGAAGCAGTACAGGCAGCAGCAGGTTCAGGTCGGCCCAGATGATGCCAAAAAGGAATCACCACCAATCAAGCTCATTGAGATTGCAGGAAAGCAATGGATTGATGAAGGAAACGGGTTTTCAGCTGTTCCTCCGGATCAGATAAGACAAGGTTTCCGCGACATGTTCTTTATGATTGAGGATAGAACTGCAATCATCAACAAGGCTCTGGCAAATGCCCAGAATGTCGAGGACATTGGCCAATCGACAATCGGTGGAATATCATGCAACAGATACCGCGGTCTAACCATTATCCAGCTTCAAAGACCAGTTGATTCGCAAACTGGAAAGACGACAGTAAATGATACTGTTTTGTGTGAATTCAACGTCGCAGTTGCCACGCAGGCAGGACTTGAAAACACTCCCATTGATATCGACATCATGCTTTTCTACAAGGATTTGCAGAGCAGACCGTATTCCCACATAACACTGAGCAACTGCAACTCTCCAATCGTCATCAAGGAACCGGAAGTCAAGAATTCGTCAAGCCCAATCAAGGTCAATCCGTAATATTTCAGTATCAACATTCACAACCCCCGTTGAAAGACGGGGGTTTTATTTTTCCGTTCGTTTAACAATTTCTATCTGACCGCAGTCATAGATTTTTTCGTAAGCTTCGACTTTGATATCGTACGTTCCCGCTGGCGGATTGATGATTTTGCATTTGTTGGTGATGTTGATTATTGCGAGGTTATTGGTTGTGACTGGTGAATTGAATGTCAGTCCAGTGTTCCCGGCAATAACGGTGCCCTTGCAGTATTTTCCATCGACTGTTATCAAATTTGCTTCAATCTTTTTTGGGATAATAAAGCCGTCTGGCAGGAAGACTGTTATCTGGTCACCACTTTTGATCGGTTTGTCCAGAGCAACCCTGATGGTCAAATCCAGGACTTCATCTTCAAAATAATTGATTGCAATCGAGACTGATTCAAACTTTGGTGTGAATGGTTCCGATTTCACAAACTCCGGTTCAGAGGTGGTGCAGACTTCTACTTGAACAGGCTTCGTTGAATCTTTGATTGAAATCTTGGATGAGGGGAGGAAATCGATTGTAACGCTGCTCATGTTTTCAACGTCGACATTTGAGGTAAAAGTCAGTGTTTGCCAGTTATTTTTGCTGATCACCCTTATGCTGTATTCAGTCGGCATTTTCCCGTTGACCAGCACAGAACCTTTGGGCAATTCATTTGGGAGTTTTACAGCGGGGGGAAATCTCATGGTAATTTGGCTGGTTCCACCGTCCAGGGCGCCACCTTCACCGGTTGCAAAACTGACTCGCAGCAAAGAATTAGGGTTTTCCAAAACATTGACTGTTGCAGCGGGGGTTGTGATTTTCGAGCACGGCAGGACAAAAGCTTCTGACTCAACCGGCTCCGGCTCAGGCTTGGTCGCCACTGCAACCCTGTATCTGCCGGGCGTGGCAGGTGCGATAATTCCGGTGCTGGCTGTGCTGTTCCAGTCGATAGAATTATACCCTTTTCGCCAGGCATCTACTGACAGGGAGGCGTACTCCTGATATGACCTTTCCAGACAATTATTGACGATTATTGCATAACCCTGGCATTCTGCACAGGGAGTATAGCAAAACAATGTGCTTCTCATAATTGCTTGTAATTTCTTGATCAAATCCGTTTGATCAAATGGCATTGAGGGCATGACAGTTCCAAGCATCCAACAGCCCAAACCTGACGGATCTTTGATTATCCTGTACTTTTTCAATTCTATGCCACAAGCGCTGCCCCAATCCGATATTTCCGAAACGTCGGGACAGGAAGCAAAATTGTAACCACCATTATCATTTTTACCTTCATATATCTGTCTTACTTTCGACAATTCTGGATTATCAAACTTCTCGAAGTACTCATTATTTGGTATGAATCTGGGATTGTTGATCCTTTCGTCAATTACCGGTAAACCATCGCATATCTCTCCGAGCACATCTTCAGGATTTTCTGAATTTGTGAATTCATCAATCGGAAACCAAATCTTGTACCAGTCAGTATATTTTATGTCTACGTTGTATCTGAAACTGATTTTGAAAACGTTGACTGAGTTTGCTCTTGCATGGCTCATCTTTGGCTTGGTGAGATTCAGCTCAACTCTTACCGGGCCAAGCGTGGCATTCACGCTGCTTGTTGTAAATATCAGCGCCATAATTAACGGAACGACTATCTTTTTCAATTCACACTCCCCGGGTATGTGATTGTTATTCTACCGGTTTTGGAGTCGAATACCAGTCCCGCACCAAAAACATCGCAGGTGAATCTGAGAGGGATCATTGTGACTCCATTGATTATCGCTGGGTAGAGTTTTCCACTCTTGTCAATTTTGGTTTTCACACCGTTGACCATCGCTAGAGGTTGCTTATCCCACATCTGGACAACTTTGTTTTTGCCATCCGGCAATTCTTTCGTAAGCGTTATTTTCTTGGTTTTCTGATCCCATTCTACCTTGACGCCGAAAATGTTTGCGAGGTTGCGGATTGGAATATAAGTGTTTCCGGCGAGTTCTTTCGGAAGATTTCTGGAAGTGGGAGGATTTGTAAATGGTACCTGCGGAATGCCGTCAACCGCCCATTCCTTGCTGTCAAGTGTAAGCACAATCTTCTTTTGTTTGGGATTAATCTTGAGCGCAACTGTTTTTGTGCTAGTGTTGCCGACCTGATCGGTAGCAGTGAAAACCAGCTCTTCCAGGTAATGCTGTGGGGTGAATTCAGCAGTGTAAGTGGAAACGTCTGATTCAGCCGTGGCTTCTTCAGCCATATAGTCTTTATTTATTGTCACAAGACAGTTTGATTCGGTCTTGACTTTGATCTGGATTGGTTCGCCAATTGTATAATTTTTGTTCACTCCCAGCTCTATCTCTGTCATTTGTGGAGGAACAGTATCGAGAATTATCGTTTTTGTGATATCTGTTTCATTGCACGCCTGGTCTCGGCCGATTATCTCGACTATGTTTTCACCCTCTTTGAGATCGACGGTCTTTTCAAATTCATACTTTATAGAACCCGAATCTTCAGTTTCATAAATTTCGCCTTCCAGAAGCTGGGTTTCCTCGCCGTTGATTCTTATGAAAACCGAGTCGACAACCTGATATTTCGTGTTGTCACCGTCCGTCAGCATCTCGGTGAAGCCTCGTTCGCCTTTGAGAGTGAATGATTTTTTGTTTGTTCTTGATGTAGCTGTCCTTGGTTGAAGCATCGTCAATGGAGGTGCAATGGTATCTAGATTGAATTGGATTGTTTGCGGTTCTTCTTTAACCCCGTTGAATTCCGACTGCCAGGTGATATGAGCTCTTTGCTGACCTGGCATCATCCTTGCTTCACCACCATAAATGACTTCCTTGTCCGGCTGGTTGTTGAACCAGAAAGTTATTTTCGCATCTGGATTGAGGCAGTCAAAACCAAGGATTGGCGGTTTGTTGAACCACCCGTCACAATTTGGCTCCTCAGGGTCTTTGAAGTAAATCAAGGATTTGAGCGGTGCAGGATCAAGATTTATTGGTTCAGACGAACATTCTTCCCCTTGTGATGTCCTCAGCCTCAACACGTAATTATCCTTAACCCTTGGATTTGTTACAGGGCAAAGGATTTCGACTTTAACATAAGAAAATGCCCCAACATCATTGGCCAGAATTATTGTCATTTCGTGACCATCGATCTGAACCGATTTTGAATTGATGTTGTCCACTTTTGCACAGTATTTGTTTGCGTTATCGGCAGATATCTTCGTACCTTCGGGGAAAATGACGGTTATTGTATCACCGGCTTTTAGAGGCTTTTTCGAAGACGGCTTCATCAAAAAACTCATCATCGTTTCAATGCCGGCCTGTGGATGCTGCATTTCGAGCGAATCAATGTTCAGCTTTGACTCGGTCAGCTCAAACTCACCACAGCCAAAGGATTTGTCGCCAACCTTTATGTTTATTTCGTGTTTGCCTTGATTGCCGTTGATTATTTTGCATTCTTTCGGAATGTGGACAGCCAGAAATTTAGAGATTGGCGATACGGATTCAAATGACAATGTTCTCTCGTTATCATCTGAAATCGTAAATATTATCGCACCATTAGCGATTATTTTTCTGTAAGTGTTGATTTTTTGGAATGCGAAACCTTTTGGAAACCCGATTGTGACATTTGTTTTTTCTTTCCATGACAATTCTTCAGGGATTGGAAGCTTGATGTGGAAGTCGGTGATAATCAGCTCCTCAGGTTCTGTTAGCACTGTTGAGGGCTTGCCCGGCAGAGCATAGATTTCAGATTTGACGTAATTGGGTTCAGATGATGTTGAAACCTCGATTTGTGGCGATGCGGAATAATCAACGCTAACCCCAAGACTAGAATCGAAATCGACCCTGACGTTTCCGAAATTCTCGATGTTTACCGGCGAACCAAAAGTTATTTCGGTCATTTCTTTGGAGGTCTTGAGTTCGAAGTGTTTTGAGACTTGCTTGCTGTTGACATAAATTTTTCCGGCAGTGATTGTCGAAGAAAATTTGAACTGCTTTGGGAATTTCAGTTTGATGGTTGAATCCCAGAAATCCAGTGCGCCACCCTCGCCAGTTTTGAAAAAAACTGAGAATGAGACTGGTTTTTTGGCTATTGGGTATGGATCAATTTTAACATCCAAAACATCCGAGCAGGGCAAAACGAATGCTTCCGACTCGATGGGTTCGGGTTCAGGGGTTGTGGCGACAGCAACTTTGTAACGACCGGGAGTCATGGGCGAAATGATTCCTGTGTGCCTGGATGTGTTCAAATCAATAGGGTTGTAGCCTCTTCTCCAACCCTCAGCCACACCCATATCAAACATTGTCAATGAACGTTCCTTGCATGTGTTTGTTACGATTGATGGCTGACAATCGCACGGTTGGTAGCCAATTGATACAGACATGGAAACCCTGTGAATCTTTTCAAAACGCTCTTTGAAATCAATTGGCATTGATGGCATCACTGTTCCAAGCATCCAGCAGCCCAATCCTGAGGGGTCTTTGGCCATTAATGGATATTTGCCATTGTTATCGCAAGGATCACCCCAATTGGGAATGTTGGTTGTGTCAGGCAAATCTATTAATTCTGCATCGCCGGACGGGTTTTTGACAACATAGAGCTGTTTTAGTTTTTGAAGCTCCGGATTATTGAACTTTTCAAAATATTTCTCATTGGGAATGAATCTTGGATTCATTATTTTCTCATCGATTTTTGGCAGTCCATCGCAGGCATTCTTTACGATTTCAAGTGGATCGGTGCTTGCTGCCTCATACGAGGGAAACCAAATCTTGAACGAGTCATGGACTTTCAAGTCAACGTTATATCTGACATAGACCGTAAAGGCATTGTTCAAATTTGCCCTGGCTGCGCCGAAGTTTGTATTACGACAGTTTAACACAACATGAACCGGCCCTACCACTGCAAAACAAGTCGAGGCCATCGAAAAGATGGTAACAGCGAAAACAAGTATTTTCAGTGCCTTCATTCTCACCTCAATTCACGTATACGATAATTATTGTTTTGGTCTTTGCTCAAAAGTCATCTAACACAAGTATTGTCAAAACCTGTCAGAATCATTGTAAATCCACCGATTGCATTTGGGTCGAACTCATCCTTCGGATCATCATGCGTTGATTTGCCATTGACTGAAGATTCTTTTTTGGATTTCTTGGTTTGGCTTTGAGGTAGACAGTTTTTATGCTTGTGTTTCCGGCTTTGTCTGTTGATGTCAATTCAATTTTGTTGTTCGTTGATTCAGGAGTGTACCAGGTTTGGTAAATGGAGTTGGTGTCGTTGAGATGAATCTTATTGCTTACGACTTTACCATTGACAGCCACTGTTGCGTCAGACTCAGACTTGATTTTGACGGTTACGCTTTTGCCAATTTCATATTCTTTTGAAAGGTCAGGCTCAACCAGTTCCATTTCTGGAGCGGTTGTGTCCAGAATTATGTTGGCTGTGAAAATATTCTCGTTGCAGGCCTGATCTCTTGCCGTGAAGAACAATTTGTTCAGGCCCTCGGAAAGCTCTGTTTCGTATTCAATGTTTGGCAGAGTCTCATTTTTGCTCAACTTGTGGATTTTTGACTCGACAATCAATTCATCCCTACCGTTTTTATTGATCGATATTTCATCGGTCATGACATAATCGGTCGTGTTGCCGAAATAATCTATGCGACTCTGGTGCCTGTTGATAACAACTGTATATTTTTTCTTGTTTATGTATTCGGGGTCGTCTTTTGGGCTGATGAATTTTATGAATGGGTGGTCGGTGTCAATCTTGAAGTTTATTGTTTGAGGTTCTTCCTTGATTCCTTCAAACTCAGCCTGCCAACTGATGGAGCCAATGTGAACGCGTTGGTCACCAAACCCAAGATTCATTTCACCGTTCTCGTATCGTGCTTTTTCTCCCGTGTCGCCATTGAACCAAAAATTGATTTCAGCTTCAGGATTCATGCAACCGAAACTGAATTTCGGTGAAGAATTGAACCAACCCTTGCATGGTGGTTCTGAAGGATTTTTGAAGTAAATCCATGATTTCAAAGGTGTGGGATCAAGTTCTATGGGGTCAGAGGCACACTCCTGCCCTTCAGGCATCACCAGTTTGAATGTGTAATTGTGCCTGTTTGGAGGATTTTTCAATTTTTCGCTTATCCAGAACTCAATCGGGTATTCACAGCCGATATTGCAGCCAATGGTGGCCGTTAATGACGCCTCGCCAATCTCAACCGTCTCAGCCTTTACTCCATCGGTGACCACCTGAAGATTTGAAAGTTTTTCTGAAATCTCCGTGCCCTGGGGGAACACAATTATTATCTTGTCACCTTTTGCAAGAGTCACCCCTGAAGCGGGTTTGAACAGGAAGAAAAGGTCTGTTTCAACGCCTGCCTGACGTTTGGACATTGACACAAAGTCGATGTATGCTTGTGAGGAACCGACTTTGAAATCACCGCAGACATAAGATTTATCGCCAACCTTCAGATACAGACGGTATTCGCCTGATTTGGGGTTCACAATCCTGCAATCTTTGAGAACAATGATAACCACAAGCCTTGAGATGTTTGTCGGACACTCAAACCCGATAATCTTTTTTACATGGTCAAGAGAAGCTTTTACATGGTAACCATTGACGTAAATCCAGGTTTCTTCCGATTTTATTGGAAGCTTGAAGCCAGCAGGGAAGGCAAGTTCCATTTTACTTCCCTTGTCTACACTTTTTCCATCTTTCAAAGGCACTCTCGCATAAATATCGCTAATTATGAATTCCTCAGGCTTAGAGAGTGTTGTTATTGCTGTTGTCGGTATTTTTGCATCGTACGTACTGATAAAATCCGGTTCCGAGGAAGTGGAAACATCCAGTTTGAAAGCTCCCGAATCAGTCATTTCAATTCCACAATCCAGTCCGAAGTCAATCTGAACATCGCAAAGATTGTTGATGTCCAAAGGTAACGGTAATTCCAAATCTGTGTAGCTGTCCGTTCTCGAAACAATCGCATCTTTGGGAAGTGACATGTCATTTATAAATATCCCGGTCTTGTTTATCGTGTCAGAGACTTTGAACATTTCAGGAAACCTGATCTTTATTGTCGAATAATAACTGTCCAGCGCACCGCCTTCTCCAGTTTTAAACGAAACAGAAAAAAGAGAAGGCGATTTTTTGATTGGGAATGGCTCCAAAATGACATTGCTGATACTTGAGCATGGGAGTACAAAAGCTTCAGACTCGATAGGTTCTGGGAAAGATTTTGCGGCGATGGCTATTTTGTACCTGCCAGGTGTTGCAGGTGCTATGATTCCTGTTCCACTGTGAATATAGAAATTGAACGGGTTGAATGCTGCGCCACAACTGCTTGAAAGATATGACAGAACGCTTCTCTCATCGCAATTGTTGACCAACTGGCCAAGCACGTCGTATGGTCAGCCCTGTGACCAGCCGAAGTAATCAAAGCAATGACCAATCTTTTTGAGCTGTTCCTCCCTCTTTGCAGGATCAACAAAAAGTTTTGGCATGACCGTGCCCATCATCCACGAACCCAGCCCCGATGGGTCAGGTATAAGCCTGCATTTTCCATCCTTGCATGGTTCCGGTTGGTATGTTTCGATAGCGTTATCCTTCCTGCTGGTTATCTTGTAGAGTTTTGCATATTCTTTTTCTGGAGAGTTTGGATATTTCTCAAAATATTTGGCGTTTGGTACAAATCGTGGAGACTCGATGTCTCCGGTTATTTTTGGTGTCTCGTCGCACATTTTGCCAAGGTCACATTCCGATTCGTCGATTGGCAGCCAGATCCTCACAAATCCTCTTTCTAGCTCCTGATCGTATTTGACAAGTATGTTCATCGTGTTGGGTCTATTGGCCCGTGCAATCGTCAGCTCTGGATATTCTCGACCCAGTTTGACTTCAACGGGGCCGTATCCGGCAAAAGCATTAGCAGGCAAGGAAAACAGGAAAATCAGCATCAATATGGCGGTTTTTCTCATCATCCTCCTTTTGGATAAACTATTGTAATCGATTTAACCATGGGATCATAAGTAACCTCGGCACCGAGGTTCTCGGCCACAAAGCGAAGTGGAAGCAATGTTTTTTCTTTTAGCGACACAGGAAACAATGTACCTTTAGAGTTGAACTTTTTCTCGATTCCATCGATGGTGGCAGTGGTTTTACCAATTTGCATCACTATTGTCTTCGTACCGCCGTTTACTGGTTTTTGTATGAGCGTTATTGTTCTTGAGCCTGGATCCCAGGTAACCGAGCAAGCAAGATATTTTGCTACATCTGAAATTGGCATGTAGGTAGTTCCGTTCAAAGCTTTGTAAGCCGGTTCCTTGAACGTCATTGTTGGAGGTGATTTCAGTGGTGGTTGCTTAACGTCATTGACTGTCCATTCGTTATCGTCGATTGTTAGTTTAATTATTGCTTTCTTTAATCGAATATCCAACACAAATATTGCTACAGAAGGATTTCTAGCTGGATCGATGATTGCGATTTTAAAAATGGTTTCATCAAATGATACTTTGATCTTGCACGAATAAACAGCGTATTTGCCATCATCCGACTCAACATTCATTTTAATTCCATTTATTGTGACTGATGAACCGGATTGTGTTCTGACTTTGAAAAGGATCTCGTCTCCATCAACGAACACCTTCTCGAATTTTGGCTCAAGGATTTCTATATCCGGGGCTTTGGTGTCTTTTATTATTGTCCTTTTTACAACCGTTTCGTTGCAGGCAAAATCACGGCTGACAAATTCAACGACATTTTCTCCTTCTATCGGCAGTTTGATCCTCTGTTTTGCCTTAAACTGAATTTCGCCTTCTTTTGAAATTTGATACATCTGACCTTCGAATACTGGAGTCTTTTCGCCATTCACCAAAATGAAAAGCTCGTCCGCAATCCTGTGGGTGTTTGCTATCCCGTGGTTGAAAAAGTCTTGCGGAATTCTCTCCACCTCAATATCAAAGTATGGAGTGCTGGTGTATACCAACTCCTCTTTTGGCGAAAGAATGTTGAATTTTGGCGGTGTAACATCCAGACCATATTCATATTTTTGCAGATTCTCTTTTTCGCCGTAATCTATAGAGTAGAAGTAAATTGTTTTCGATTCGTTGGTGTAAGGCATTCTGATGGCCGATTCAAACAAGGTTTTGTCCATGCCGTTGTCAAATTGGTAATATGTCTTGACGCCATCCCTTGGGCACTCAAAACTTAGCAGTGGTGGCCTGTTGAACCAAAGATCACAGGCAGGTTTGTCTGGATCAGCAAAAACAATTGATGTGGTCAAAGGACCGCTTTCAATGCGATATGGTTTTGACTCAAACCAGTCGCCTCTGCTTGTTGAAATTGCAATCATATAGCTATCGCTGCGTTTTGGGTTTACAATGCCGATATCAATGATTATTGTTGTTTTCTCATAAACAGATATTTTCACCGGAGTTTTCAGGACAAGTTCGATTCCGTTGGCTGCAGCGTCCAAAACCGCCTGTTTATTTATGGTTATCATTTGTTTGTCAAATTCGGATGGAATTGTTGAACCGGCGGGGAATATTACTGTAACTGTGTCTCCTGGTTCCAGCATCCGCCGGGAGGAAGGGGTGAAGTCGATTTTCACTTTTGTTGGCAACGTTGCCCTGCTTTCCGACAATTCAACTGAGGAAATCGAGCCTTCGAAGGGAATCGTCTCAAACTCACCGCAATCTCTCACTTTTCCGTCAGTATCGATCGTTATCTTGTATTTTCCAACAGAAGGGTTCATCAAGCCGGAGCCTTTAAGGAATGTTATTGTCAAGGCCACCTTGATTGCCGTCGGTGAGTTGATTGTTATTGTGTTGTTTTCAATTACAACTGGAGTGGCCAGAACAAGGTCATTGACGTAGACGTTTTTTGAATCGATTTTTTGTGGTATCGAGAAACCTTCTGGAAAATTAACCTTTATTTGTGAACCCTTCGTAATTTCCTCGTTTTCGTCAAGGACACACCTTGCCCTGATCCATGAGTTCGTAAGTTCCGTGTTGGGTACGACTGATGTGAACGGTGTCGAGTTTGGCTTGATGGGATTTGACTTTATGAAGTTTGGTTCCGATGATGTCGAAACTTCGAACGTCGAGGACTCGTTAGTGTTGTTTATCGTTACACCAGAATTGTCCAGAAAGGCAATCTCGGTTTTCCCAAGATTAGGAATGTCGGTTGGGACGACAAGCGTGAGTTGGTCGGCAGCAATCTGAGGTTTCGATGTAACATAGCTGCCATTGATGACGATACTTTTTGCAGGAAATTTCTTTGGCAGAACGAAGTTTTTCGGAAGCCTGAGCATTATCGTTGATGAACCGCCATCCAGAGCCCCACCTTCGCCAGTTGAAAAATTCATCGAGAACCTTACATTCTCTCTGGCTGAGATTGAGTCTCTGAATTCTACGTTGGAGACATCCGAGCAGGGAAGCACGAAAGCTTCTGATTCGACAGGTTCGGGCTCAGGTTTTGTTGCTACAGCTATTCTGTACCTGCCTGGCGTTGCGGGAGCTATAAATCCAGATGACTTTGATATGTTCCAATCGATTGAGTTGTATCCCTTTCGCCATGCTTCTACTTCCAGAGGCGCATTCTCTTGGTATGATCTCTCCTTGCAATTATTGATTATTATTGCATATCCCTGACACTCTGCACATGGGGAGTAACCCAATGAAATGCCTCTCATTATTTTCTTTAATACTTCCATTCGTTCTGCAGAATCAATTGGAATTGATGGCATTACAGTGCCTAGCTTCCAGCAACCAAGCCCAGAGGGATCTTTTACGAATCTAAATCTCCCTTGATCTTTTTGACAAGCGTTTCCCCAATTTTCAATCTTTGAAACATCAGGACAGAGTGAAAAATTATAACCACCTTTTTCGTCTTTTCCTTCATATATTTGCCTGAGTTTTTTGAGCTCCGCATTATCGAATTTTTTGAAATATTCTTCGTTTGGAACAAATCTAGCCCCCGGTCTCTCGTCGATACCACCCAAACCATCACAAATTTTTGTAGGAATTTCCACAGGGTTTTCTGGCAATCCTGATTCATAGATTGGAAGCCAGATTTTGAGCCACTCGTTTATTTTTATGTTTGTGTTGTACCTAAAACATATCTTGAAAGCAGTCAGCGAGTTTGCTCTTGAAGCTGATAATCTCGGTTTCCACATGTTCAATTCCACATGCACCGGGCCAAGCGTCGCAAACGCAAGGTTGGACGGGATAAACATGATTGCTGCCAACAATAAAATTTTACCCTTCATACTCCACCCCTAAAGCTTCCTGATGGCGTGATTATAGCTTGAATCGATTAAATCCTCAAACCGACCAAGTTAAGCCAGTCCATCAGATGTTAAGTGCCATTTCAACAAATATTGGAAAAACCAAAGTGTTTTGTGAAGTCTGAAGAATTTCTTGAGAAACCTTCATAAATGCTTAATATTGGCTGTTATGGCTATCCAGGAACGAGACTTGACGGAAGGCAACACCCTAAAAAACCTGTGGGTGCTTGCCTGGCCTGGCATCGCCGGAAGATTTTTCGAAAACCTGTACCAGCTTGTCAACATCAAGCTCATCGGCTTGCTGGGTTCAACAGCCGGGCTGCTTGGGCAATCGGCGATTGTCAGTTACGGCATTGTCGGTGGATTTTTTGGCATTCTCAACAACATTTCAGGGCCTGGTTCAGTAACGGTTATTTCCCGCAACTGGGGTGCAAAGAATTTCCAGAAAGCTGCATGGGCAGCTGAACAAACCCTGATCTACAAATTCCTGGCCGGCGTGATTGCTGCAATTGTAGGACTTATTTTTCTCCGGCTTTTTCTGAGCTGGACTGGTGCTTCGACGGTTTTACCAAAAGGAGTTGTTGTTGCACCGGGTCAGGAAGCGTTTATACGCCCAGAAATGACCCTCGCCATCCAGTACGGAGTCATCCAGCTGATCGCAACCCCTTTTCAATTCTGCTACTTTACGTTCAACACGATTTTCAGGTGCACAAGCGACAGCGAAACCGGCATGATCCTAAATCTTGCCTCAGCCATCTCGAACATAATTCTGGATTACATCCTCGTGCTGGGGTGGGGAATCATTCCGAAAATGGGCATCGTCGGAGTGGCGCTTGCAACGGCCATTTCCCAGCTCACGGCATTCTTTGTCGGGATGTACTTCCTGCTGACCGGCAAAAAATTGTCGGTTGAAAGGTTCACTTTGCTTGCGTTTCCGAGGAGAATCGGCAATGCTGTAAGGTTTTTTCTGAGGATTCCCTACTACAAAATCAGGATGGAGAACCGTGGAATCAAGATCACTTTTGCGGGTTTGTTCAAGCCAGACCTTGATATTTTGAAGACCTTCCTGAGAATCGGCACCTCCTACGCGATCACAAACTCGCTTGGATCAATTTCTTCAATGATCTTCATCAATCTAATCTCGGTGTTTGGCGCTGCGTACAAGGCTGTGTTTGGCGTTATTGGAACCATTGCAGGATTTGTAAATATGCCGTTGCTCGGACTTCAGCAGGCAACCAGTGCACTTGTTGGCCAAAACCTTGGTGCAGGCAAACCCGAAGGAGCTGCAAAAACGACTTTGTATTCGGTGTTTATGGGCATCGGAATTTGCTCTTTAACTGTGATCATCGGCTTCCCGTTTGGTGGCTGGATTGTTGGAGTTTTCCAGACTGACCCTGAAGCAATCAAGATCGGAGCGCTTGTTTTTGGGTTTGCAATGACCGGAAACATGCTCAACGCTGGACAATGGATGCTCTGGACAGCCTTTGAGGGCTCTGGATACACAATGTGGCCGTCAATCTTTGGCCAGCTCAACCACTGGCTTTTGAACATAACGCCGGTGTTCATTGCCATAAAACTCATGCACGGCGGCATACTTTGGCTTTATTACATTGGCATGTTCTCAACCGGTTCCGTCTTCCTTATCAACTGGATTTTGTTTAAAAAAGGAGCATGGAAAAAAGCCCGAATCTAGTCTTGACAGTATTGGAAAATTCCTGTTAAATCGTGCAAGATGAAAACTTATGCTTGGTCAGGTCGGTATTGGTTTTGATGAGGTCATTACCGGTTTGTCTGGTTTCAGTGGTTCTTTTAACAACGACCGTGGCTCCTGCGCAAGCCACGAAAATTAACCGGAGGTGGCACTCGGATTTCACCCCCGAGATTGTCGTTTCATCAGACCATACCCAAAACGTGCCACTGATTTCAGGAGGATACCTGAGTTGGCTGGATACCCGCAACAATTTCCATGATGCAGAGGGCAGGATTCTTCCGAGACTTTTCATGAAAAACCTTTCTACAGGCGAGGAAAAACCTTGTTCGGCTTTCACAAGAAAAACAAGCTCCAGGTCAATGTATCGCAACATCTCAGTCTGGGCTGAATCAACTTCGACACAGGCCAGTGATGAAAATTTCGACATCATGTCTTACGATTTTACAACTGGAGCAAGAAAGCCGATTTGTTCAGACAGAAAAAAACAGGATGCGCCGCAAATCTACAAGGACTGGGTCATCTGGCGTGACTGGAGAAACTGTGAAGTAACCAGTGATGATCGGACTGATTATGAAGTTTATGGCGTCAATCTGACTGATATGAAGGAATTTTTAGTCAAACCAAAAGACATGCCTGGAACTGCCGAACTCTTTGGTGATTATGTCGTTTTGTCAATAAGGAACGGTTCCAAACAGGATTACGACATCTACCTGTTCGTTTTGTCGAGCAAGAGAATGATTCCGATTTGTACAGCTCCTGGCGACCAGTATTCACCAAGAATTATTGGTAACACCATAATCTGGCTTGACTGCAGAACATGCGCCAACTTCAACGATTCAAAATCTACCAGTATTTTTGGCTATTCACTGACAACGAAGAAAGAACTCACAATCTCGACACAGGTGAACAGGGAGTATGGCATTTCCGCCGGTGACCGTTACGCAGCCTGGTTTTATCAGCCACAACAAGGATTCTGTGGCATGGTGAAAACGCAGATCAAAGGCTATGACACCGTTACTGGGCAATCTTACAACGTGACTGCTCAGCCTGGGATCTACAGAAACATCTCCGTTTCAGGCAAATACTGCATCTATGAGCTCACAAATCCGGTCTCTGATTTTGGCACTGACATTTATGTCTTCGATTTCACAACCAGCAAAACATGGATGGTGTTCAAAGGGTTTGGTGACCAGAGGAATCCAAGAATTTATGGCGATTACGCTGTTTGGGAAGATCATGGCTCTGAAGGTTCCGAATCTGTCACAATTTGGGGCACTAATCTGACAAATCCAAGGCAAAAACCGGAACCGACATTTTATGGATACCCTCCAACCTTTGTTTGGTCTTCATTCCGTGGCGACTCCAGAAGAACCGGTTTTTCAAATTCAAACCTGAAAAAGCTGCCTGAAAACCAGTTCAGGATTCAGTGGGTTGCTGATGTCGGAGATGCAATATACTCTTCACCGGTTTTTGACTTACGAGGCAACGCATACTTCGGAACCGATGGCAAGAAGTTCATGAAGATAAACGTTTATGATGGTTCGCTAATCTGGGAGTTTCAAACTCTTGGAAGAATCAAAGCCTCAGCAGCAATTTATCGGGATCGAATTTTTTTTGGCGATGATAAGGGAACTTTTTATTGTCTGAACATGGAAACAGGCCAGGAGATCTGGCGTTATCAAACCAGTGGACCGATTATGAGTTCGCCTGTGGCTTTCCAGCACGATATTGATCACTATGGCTGTGTCGCATTTGTTTCTTTTGACAAGAAGCTTTATCTTTTCAACGCACTCTCAAAAACACCTTTGCCGAAATGGTCGCTTGATCTCGGAGGATGGTCGGTGACAGCTCCATCTGTAGATTATAACCCGTTAATGAAAATTTCTGATTCCGAACCAACTTCAAAGGTTATTTATGTCACTACCTCGAACAACAGAATTCTGTGCATTTCGGTGTCAACAGGGAAAATTCTATCTGAAACATCAGCAAAATCAGCCATTGAAACGTCACCGGTTGCTTTCGGATCATCAGTGCTGGTTTGTTCAACCGATGGAATCCTGAATGGTTTTGATTTCAATTCATGGAGCCAAAACCCATATCTTGGGTTAAAAGAGGAAACAAATCACCCTGTTTGCAGCACTGCGCTCTATGACCCCGTCAATGACATTCTGATTTATGAAGGGGCATCGGGTGAAATCAAATTCAGGGACGAAAAGAAATCCTGGTCTTACAGTTTAGGTGATTCAATGAAAACATCACCGGCACTCCTTTTCATGCCAGGAAGCCGTTCCTCGGCACTCGTGGCCTGTTCGGACTCCGGAAAAATCACAATCGTAGAAACTTCAACAGGCAAAGAGCTCACTAAGATTAGCCTCAGCAATGCCATCACCACATCACCGGCAATCTTTGACACCGGTTATCCTGCAATACTGGTTGGAACAATCGATCGCAAGCTCTATTGCATAAGCCAGAGACCTCCTCAGGACGACTGACCGAAAAGTTTTTCCCTTTTACCAAACACCTATTTGATTGACTGATGTTTTTTCCCATCTAATATAGAAAAGATGTAAACACTACTTGGAGGACAGTTATGTACGCAGTAATCAGGACAGGTGGAAAGCACTACAAAGTTGCCGAAGGCGACATTCTCAAGGTTGAGAAGCTCGAAGTCGAGGCAGGCAAGGAATACACATTTGCAGAAGTCTCAATGGTTGAAAACGGTGGATCGGTCAAGATCGGCAAACCGTTTGTCAGTGGTGCAAAAGTTTTGGCCGACGTTGTCGACCAGGTAAAGGGTCCAAAGCTCACGGTCTTCTTCTACCGCCACAAGACCAACCACAAGAGAATGATGGGTCACAGACAGCCGTATTCAGAAGTAAAAATCAAACAAATTATTGGAGGTTGATAAAAAGATGCAAAGAAATGTCATTATCATGGGCGCAGCCGGACGCGATTTCCATAACTTCAATGTACTTTATCGCGACAACCCGGACTTCAACGTGGTTGCCTTCACTGCAACCCAGATTC
>CAYYJO010000005.1:0-16637 GCA_964472265.1 uncultured Caldisericales bacterium
GAACCACTGACCTCTTCCGTGTCAGGGAAGCGTTCTACCGCTGAACTAACCACCCACAGTGGCTTGGAGTATTATCCCTGAACTGACGGTGATGTCAAGGAAAATATAAAAAGATTGTCCTCCATTCAAAGAAACATCCAAGTAATGCCGGTTCCGGACACAGCCGATTCTTCACGAACCATTTTCCATTAAAATTGCCAACTACGATTGAGAGTAGGTGTTGGGAAAAACGATCGTCAGCACTATGTTTTTATTAATTTTAGCAGAATTTGAACCGAAAACCTTTTTGGGGTATATTTCAACCAAAGAGGTGATACTATGCGAAATATTGTAATTGCCCTCACGCTGGTTTTGTCCATGCTGGCAATCCCAACCGGAAAGGCGGAAGAACCGAAAACTCCGGATTGGACTCACATTCACGGGGATGCCTATCACACGGCATACTCGCAGGTGGAGCTTGCTCCACCGCTTAAACTCCTTTGGAAAAAATCGTTTGATTCCTCATCACACGCAAACGTTGTGGGATGCTGGAACGGTGAAGTCCCACTGATCTTCTCGGGCGACACCAACGGCTACCTTTTGTGCATGAAGCCCGACACAGGCGAACTGGTCTGGCGATACAAGGCTGGAAGTGGACAAATTCTCAATTCTCCAGTCATTTTCACGTCCAAATCAGGCGCAAAAAGGATCATCACCGTTTCTTCAAATGGTATGAGGGATGGAAGCAGTGCCATCGAAGCCCACTGTGTGGACATGGAAGGCAAGCAGGTCTGGATGATGACGCTTATAGGGTCGTTCTGCGAGTCATCACCAACAGTTCAGGACGGCTATCTCTACATCGCAACCGGATTGATGTCTAACGGCTGGTCAAGCGGCGGAAATCTTTACAAGATGGATGTCGAAGACGGCTCAAAGATTTGGGTTGCCAGGCTGCCAAACGCTCCAGCAACGGCATCTCCAACAAAAATTGACGACAAAGTCTACATCTTTTGCTCAAACCTTTCAATCGGGGATTTTGACGGCAGATGGCTTGGCGCTTACGTCAGAGGAGCAGTCCTGTCAATTGTCGACGACAAAACAGGCCAAACCACAGGCAAGATGGACTGGGGCAACATGAGGATGGACATCCTCAGCGTTTATGACGGAAAAGACCTTATCATTTCGGGTCAGACAGTCGCAGTTTACACAGAAAGATGGGTTGACCCAAGAGACCCGACCAAAGTTTACATCATCGAAAAGGAAGTGCCAAAAAGCCTGGTTTCAAGAGTTGACCCCGACTCACTCGACCCCGACTGGCGAACCTACCCCTACACCTACCAGGATGGCGAAATTTACGCCCACACTCCCATTGTCTCCGGCGACTGGATCATAACCGGCGCCGATGGCGGAATGATCTACGCTTACAACCAGCGCGACGCCACAAAGAATTGGTCACGAAAACTGGCAATCGGCGTAAGGCTTTGCATGGCTGCTTCAGAAAACTACATCTACCTCAACGAGGGTGACACGCCACCGAACTGCTGCCCTGACAGGAAGGCGAAGTTCAAAGTGATCGACATTGAAACCGGCAGAGTCCTGTGGGACTATCTGCTGGACAAGACCGGCCTTGGCGCTGTCACTGTTTTTGACAAGTACGTCTACACCTTCGACAGGGAATCGGTTTTCTGCTTCACAAGGGGAGAACCGCCACTTTTAATGGTCGACCCAAAAGAGATCGATCTTGGCGAAATTCCACAAGGCAAAGTCGAAAAAACATCGTTCAAGGTTTGGAACGGCGGAGCCGGCACCCTCTCTGGAGTAATCAAGTTCAACGCCCCATACATGACCCTTTCTTCGAACCAGTTCATGGTCGACAACAAGCCAAAAGACTTCATCTGCACCATCGACACAAAATCACTTGAGATCGGCAAGGTTTACAACATCCCAATCGACGTTACCGCAACCGATGGCGAAAAAGACATGGTCATCATCACCTTTACGGTAACAGGTCTGCCAAAACTCCAGGTGAAACCAAAGAACATCGATTATGGTACCGTTGAAAAAGGAACCTACTCTGAATCGGAAATCTACATCGACAACATCGGTGAGGGCACCCTCCGTGGCACAATCAGATCCGATTCAAGCTGGCTGAGCCTGGAGTATTCTACCTGGGAAGGCAACCACAAAAAGCTTGTGGTCACAGCAGACACAACAATGCTTGACTACAACAAGGTTTACAAGGCCAACGTCTTCTTTGAAAGCAACGGAGGATATGAAAAGGTTGAAGTGGTCATCAGCATCAAGCAGAAAGGCCCAAGGCTGATCGTCACACCGACTGAATTCAACTTCCTTGATCAGAACTGGGACAGCACCGTCGAGGGCGTATTCGGCATCACAAACGGTGGGATTCTCACGCTTGAAGGCACCATCGAACCGGCAAAGTCTTGGATCATCCTTTCATCATCTGACTTCAGCCTTACAACCGAACCAAAAGAAATAAAGTTCAGGATTGATCTCAAGGAGCTTGGTGAAAACACGGAATATCAAACATATATCCTTGTCAAATCCAATGCCGGTTTCAGAAAAATTGACATCAAGATCACCATTAAACCAAGACCGCCACAGTTGAAAGTCGACCCACCCACAATATTCTTTAATGACGCAGCACCCAATGACATCATCCCAAGCAGCTTCACGATCACAAACATCGGTTCAGGGATACTCTCTGGAACAGTCAAAGTTGCTCCTGGCGCTCCATGGCTGGATGTAAAAGTCAGCTCGTTCGACATTTCCAAAACACCGCTGACCGTTCCTGTGGTTCTCGACACCACCGGCATGCAGAAAGGCTCAAGCTATACAGCCAAGATAATCGTTGAAAGCAACGGAGGCTCAGATGAAATCGGTGTTCTTGTGACGCTGAAGATTCCGGTTCGCCACAAAATTGAGCTCTGGATTGGGTCTTATGATGCAAGGGTTGACGGCAAGGCTGAAAAACTTGACTGGCCACCGTACATCAAAGGCGGCGCAACCATGGTTCCGGCAAGATTTGTTGCAACAGCCCTAGATTGTATCGTCGACTTCTACCCAAAACACAAGGCTGTCGAGGAAGTGTTCATCAGCAAGGGTTCCACCCAGATAACGCTCTACATCGGCAAGAAAATGGCTCTCGTGACTGATCCGACCGGTTCAAAGGAGATTGCGCTTGACTATCCACCGGAAATCAAGAACGGCAGAACCTTTGTCCCGATCAGATTCATCTCGGAGCTCTTCGGTGCAGACATCAACTGGGACAAGGACACCCAGAAAGTGACCATCACCTATCAGGAAGACTGACAAATCCAGGCAAACTCCACCAACCCCCTGTCTTTTGGCAGGGGGTTTCTTGTTGCACAAGAGGAATTTTTTCGTAGAATCTAATTCGTAAGCAGCATACAAGGAGGAATTATGAAAAAGATAATCATATTGGCTTTATGCATGTTTGTTTGCCTGGCAGCGGTTGCCTGTGGCGAAGTCAAGGAAGAGCCGAAAACAAACAATGAAGTGACGCAAACCACGGAATCAGCTGGTGGCACAGCATTCGACCAGAAGTATGTCAGCGGTGAAACCTTCGATGGCTGGACATTCAATCCAGACCCAAAGAATGACATCTTCGCATCCATCGTCTCACCGATGGCCAACAAGTACATCATGATGAAGTTCGAGTGGCAGAACACCACCGATCCGAAAACTCAGACTGAAAAATTCGTCAAGGACTACGCAGAGATGAAGCCGACGCCACCGGAACAGGTCAAATACGGCGAAAACAATTACTGGAAAACGGTTTATGAGAACGGTGGCTACGTCAATCATCAGCTCATAACACAAAAGGGCGACATCCTCGTCACAGTCACACTCCAGGGTGACGGCGTCGAAAATGATCCAGTCGTCCCAAAAATACTCGAAACTCTCAAGTTCAAAGACGTCAAGCTCGAAGACCTCTCAAAACCATGATCTAAACTCATTTTCTTCAAACCCCCGGTGAAATCGCCGGGGGTTTTGTCATTGACAGAAGGGTTATTATCGTAAGTGGAGGTGCTTGCATGTCAAAAAACTGGACTCCAGGCGACAAGGAAAAGCTGAAAAAGCTCACCAAAGAGGGTGTAAAGCCAGAGGAAATTGCCCTTAGGCTCAAGGCAACAACTGCCGAAGTTGTGGCAAAGCTCAAAGAGATGGGGCTGACGAAATAGAAACGACCAAGCGAGTGCTGGAGATTGAAGGTCTGGACGACAACAGTCTGGCAGACACTTTTGCGAAGGTTTCCGGTTGGCCCCAGTTCAAGCTGTTCAGACGGCAGGCTCTGCTTGCCCTTAAAGGCGAGAATCCGTCAGGGTCACTGCTTGACGTTGGTTGCGGTGGTGGATGGTTTCTGAAAGACGTTCACCGGGCTTTGCCAAAAATTACCCTGACCGGCTGCGACCTTTCTGAGCGAATGCTTCAAAACGCCGAACGAAACCTCAAAGGCCAAGCAAAAATCTACATCGGCGACGCACAGAACCTTCCGTTTGAGAGTGGCACTTTCGATGTTGTCACCTCAACTCTTGCATTCCACCATTTTCCGGAACCACTCAAAGCCCTGTCTGAGTTCTATAGAATCCTGAAGCCTTCCGGGTTGATGGTGGTTTCAGACTTCAGAAGGGATTGTGCCAGCTGGTTCTACAATCTCCTAAGGTTCATTGGAAAATACGTTCTTCCAAGAAAATTCAGAGAGGTTAATGAACCGTTGGGTTCGATCATGGCTGCATTCACGCTTGACGAATACAACGAACTGATGAAGCAAACGCCGTTTCACCGGTGGCAAATCATTAACAATAAGTATCAGGCAACGCTTGTCGGCAGAAAATCCTAGTTGCCGGTTTCCTGGTCTGGCAGGCCAAACAGCGGATTAAGCGTTATCGGTTTCCATCCATCCTCAAAAACCATGAGCACCATGTTCAGGCCACGCTTGTAGTCGTCGATTATCATTTTTGTTTGTTCTGTCTGATCCTTGATCTGTGAGGCCTTGTCGAACTTGAAGACGATATCCAGATACACGCCCCAGGGATAGGTTGTGCCAGCAAAATTTGGCTGGAATACGACTCGTCCGGCAACTGGTGTCGGCTTGCAAAGCTTGACCAACTCGGGAAGCTGGCTTGCGTTTTTGTCCCAGTCGTCCTTTATGTCCTGGGGTGCAAAACCGGTTCGCATTGCATTTGGCGTATAGTCGTAGATTTTCAGGAAATCGCCTTTTGAGATGATCTGGATGTATTCCTCGTAAGCCTTTGTGGCCATATCGATCTCAAGTAGTTCAGGTCCAAAGACCGGCAGGAATTTCCAGTGCCCTTCAATTAGGACACCGACGGTTGTAAAGGTTTTGCCCTTTAGAATGGCTGCGTAAACCTTTTCCTCAGGTGTGAGATTTTCAGCAGACGGCTCAACCATGAACGAGAACATCCAGGCGCTGTCGTAGGTTTTGCCGTACATGCCCCATTCTTTCTGTTTGGTGCATTCTGTAAACTTCACCGTCGATCTGGCAAGCAATGTGCCAAATTCAGGATGGAGCGATCTCAGTTTTACGTAGAGGTTTGGATCAAAATTTTGCCAGAGAGCCTTGTCTTCATAGGTTTGGGCATCACCGAGGTTGCCCATGGCAACAGATTTCAGATAGTTGGTATAAACCTTGCAAATATCAGCTCTCTCGTCGGTAAAAGGCATCTCGGTTTTCATGTTCAAAACCGTGCACGAGGTCAACACGAGCACCATAAAGGCCAAAACAATCTTTTTCATTTGACTTCCCTTATTTCGCTTTGAATGATTTCATATTTGCCGTCAAACTCTGCAAGGTAGCTCAACTGCCTGAGGGCTTTGGGCTGTCCTGCAACAAGGTCTGATTTCAGGACAGCTGGTGGAGGAACCATCACGGCCACATCGACCTCAACAACATCTTTGAAGATTGTTCCTGAAAAAACCCATGTTTTGTAAGATTTTGAACCCAGGATTGTGAATTTGGTCTGGGCAAAATTTGTGCCCATTTTTCTAAGATGTGAGTTTATTACGGCCTCAACATCATCAGATTTGAAAACCGCCTTGCTCCAGAATTCTGCCGCTGCCTTCCCGTCAGAAACAAGCGCTGCGTTGTATTTTTCGATTACCGCCACTGAATTTTTGATGCCTGAGGCAGCGCACGATGTCAACAGCAGGCAAAGGCAAAAGAACAGGCTAGATATCCTCTTCATTGGTCTTCCTTGTGAAAAGTGTTGTGAAAATGAGCGTTATTGTCGACAGAGGGACGGCAATGAAGGACGGGTCAAGCTTTGAAAGCCAGGTGCCTTCAGCAAGACATGGTTGCCCTGCAATCATCTTGCAAATTCCAAGCCCTTCGGACTCCCTCTGGTGCACAAACACGAACAAAAGAATGATGGTTGCAAAACCGACAACCATTGATGCAATAACGGCAGCTCTGGTAGTGCGTTTCCAGAAAATTGCGCCAATTATTGCGGGAAGGAATGTTGCTCCAGCTATGCCAAAAAAGATGGCTGTTGCAATCGGGATTATGTCTTTGGGGAGGGCTATGGCAACCATCACAACAAACACGAGCGAGATGACGGCGCAGATGCGGATGAGTCCGACCGAACCGCCGTTTCTTTTTTTGAAGCTTTCGATGACGTCGTGACCAAGTGCTGTTGACATCGAGTGGGTCAAGGCGTTAACCGCAGAGATCGAAGCGGTCATGAGCGTAAACAGAAGCAGATATTCAAACCACGGGATGTCTAGCAGTTTGAGCGTGAACGGGATGACTTTGTCTGCGTTGTTTCCAACCGCCTCAAATGTTATTTTGCCCACTGTGTTCATGCTCACGATGTTTGAGAATGCACCGGTGATGATTCCAGCGCCATTTGCCACCAGAATGAAGATGGCTGAGAACCCGATTGCCCGTTTGATGTCCAGGTTAGATTTCAATGTCATGAACCTGACCGAAAGCTGTGGCTGAGCCAGAATGCCAAACGCAACTCCACCAAGGATTGAAGTGACAAGCAACCACCAGAAATTGGAAAAAGTCTCAGGCATTTTCGTGAAGCTGACAACGCCGTTTTGAATCAGGTCATTAGGGACAGGCATTGAAGAAAGCTTGTCGATTGCCGAGAATGCGCCAGCCTTTATGAACATTATCACGCCAAGGATTGCCATCCCACAGAATTTCAAAATTCCCAGGGCTGCATCGGCGTAAATCATGCCCTTCAGACCACCAATAACAACGTACAAGGCGATGAAAACCGAGTATCCGGCGACTGCCCAGATGAACGGAATACCAAGCGTCATCTCCATCAGCCTTGCCACACCGACCATTACAGCGCCAGCGTAGATTGGCATGAACAGGAAGGTCACGGAGCCGGCAAAAACCTGGATGAATCTTGACTTAAACCGTCTTCCAAGCAATTCCGCCATCGTCTGTGCCTTGACCTGCAAACCCAGCTTTCTGATTCTGGGGCCGAAGACAAGGTAAGCCAGAAGAAGTCCTAGACCAAGGTTGATTGTCACAATCCAGAAAACGCCAAGCCCGAACTTTGACCCATTACCGCCAAAACCCATTATGGATGCCGAGGAGATAAAAACCGACGAGTAGGAGATGGCCATCAGCCACGGAGGAACCTGTCTGCCAGCCACAAGGAAATCTTCTTCGCTCCTTGTTTTTTTGTAGCCAAGCCAGACAAGATAGAAGAGCAGCCCGAGGAAAGCAACGGCCATCGGAATAAACACCCAGAGGTTCAAAGTCTCATTCATTTTTGTTGTTCCAGTTCAGGATTGAATAGACAACTCCAAACAGGGAGAAGCACACCGCAAGGATCATAGCCAGGCTGATCCAGAAATCCATTAGCTCACCTCAGTGTTTCTGAAATGATCGGCTTGAGACTGCCGATGAAAGGAGCAAGCGTTTCGTTGGTCGAAGACAGGAGCGAGATGTATGAACTGACGGCTTCCCAGTCTGCCACTTTTGCAGCCCTGCCGGCCATGTCCAGCCAGACGGTGTTGATAGAATGCCTGTCGTTTCCAAGCTTTGAAAGGAGTGATTTGACAACCGTGAGCTGGGTTGGAAAGCGTTTGTAAAGCTGCTTCAAATCCTCTACCGATTCTTTGCCACCGATCAGCTGTGCCCAGAGTTCGTCAGGCATCTTGTGGCTTCCTTCGAGTCTGTCGGCGATGATCTGTTTTAGTTGTGAAACCTTGAGCCATTCACGCCTGAGCCTGAGTTGTTCCTGAGTGTTGCCGTTGTCCAGCGCTTTCTGGAGTTTTGAGGTCAGCTCCGAAAGGAATTCTGTCCAATCCATGAAAAGAAGGTTTCTCTTTGCATCAATTAGCTCAGGGTCAAGTTTTTCATCGAAATCAAGAGGAGACCTGCTATAGCCAAGTTTTGATCTCAAGTGTCCAGCTTCGTCGATAAGGCTTCTGTTTCTGGGGTCGACAAGCAGGCGAAGCTCAATGAAACCAAGGGCTGAACGCCAGTCTTCCTTGTTATTCATGATTCTGACCAGCTGTGACAACTCGCTGTCAATCTTTTGGACGTCGCCTTCATCAATGGCAATCTCAAGGAGCTTGCCGTGAAAGTATGGTTCCATCGGGTACTGGAAGGATGTGGTCGAGAGGAAGTCTTTCAGCTCTTTGGGGTCTTTGATTTTTTCAGATGCCTTTTGCCTGATGTTCACAGCTTCGGTAGTCAGCCCAAGCTGTTCAAAAAGCACGGCTGCATCAGCATAGGCTGCAGGGTTGTCATCATTTTTGTCCAGATATTTCTGAACATAGGGCAAAGCCTGGTCTGGTCTGAATTTTAATGATGATCGGATAAAAAGCTCAAGAGCCTCGGTATTTGATTGCTCAGTCTCAACGACTTTACGAAGCATCGGGAGTCCTAGTGGCAGATCACCGCTTGCCACTACGGTTTTTGCAAGCAGGAACTGTATCTGGGAGTCATCGGGGTCGATTGCAGTAGCCGTTTGAAGAGCTGTGACCGCCTTATCGTGGAATCCGACTGACATGAAGTATGAGGCCAGGCTCTTTAGATCGGCAACCAGAGCGGTCTTGTCGCCAAGGTCATAATCGATGGCAACCAGTTTCTGCATCACATCACTGCCAAGCTTTGAGCTTACCTTGCCAATCACTTGCATGCAAGTGAGCAGGGCGTTTCTTGCTCCGACAAGGTTTCCAGATTTGTAAAGCTGGATCGATGTGGCCAGTCCAGCCTCAACTCGTTTTGTTTCCTCTGGAGACATTGAAGCCGTCTGGTTTTGATCCATCATTTCCCTCCAAAAACGATGCTCTTTATCATCTGAACTGGAATGTCTGCCAGCGCCGATTTTGGCTGCCAGCTGGCGTTGATTGCAAGCAGTTCATTCCCTACCGGCGCAAGCACTAGAACATCAGAGAGTGTTTCCCTGCCAGCGGTTGCCGACATGTCATATCTTGAAAGATTTTTGCCTGAGATATCAATGGAGCCTGATTTATCAAGTGTCCTGCCAGATGACTCAATGAAACTCTTTGCCCAACCATCCAAATCCTCAGGCATCCTGACCATTCTGAAGGTCATCTGCGTGAAGTTTTCAAGCTGGCTTTCGAGCGTGAGATTGGAGCCGTCCTGAGATTTAACAATCCAGCCCTCCGAAATGCCAACCGATCCCCACGGAGCCTCAACCCTTTGGGTTTCGACGAACTGAGCTTCCCCGCATGAGGCGAGGATCAGGATTGCAAAAAACAACGTCAGTTTCTTCATTTTCTGACCTCGACACTGTATTTGATCCCAGCAAGGATTTCAGCCTTGGAAAGCTCCAGTGTTGTCTTCAGGTCTCCGCCACCAATTTCGAATACGTATGACTGGCGGTTGCCGGCCTTTTCCAGGAGAACCTTAAAATCAAGCTCGACCTTGCCGATTCCAAGCTGTTCCCTGTCTTCTTCCTTACCTTTTTCACCCTTTTTGATTACAAGCCAGATTGCATTCGAGTCCATCGTCTCAATCACGGTTTTTGGGGCTCTCTGAAGTCCAGGCATGACAATCGGCTTGCCCTGCCAGTCAATCGAACCAAGCCTGAGCCACCCACCGTTAATGGATTCTGAAACTTTGTATTTTCCATTTGGAAGTCCGGCATCAAAAGCACCGATCTGACCTTCGACCTCATGGTGGGTTCCGTCTTCGCCTGTAAGAACGTATTTTTTTGTGGAGTGCTCAAAGGTCTCGATGATTGCCTGATCGCCTTTAATATCA
Organism: uncultured Caldisericales bacterium; assembly: GCA_964472265.1. GTDB lineage: Bacteria > Caldisericota > Caldisericia > JAAYUI01 > JAAYUI01 > JAGNLA01. The sequence continues at coordinate 10,247 of CAYYJO010000005.1, forward strand.
ACCTGCATCTCCTTGCCGCCGATCACGAAGACATGTTTTCCTGGTTCTGGATATGCAATAACAGGGGTTTTGCCTATCAATACACCATCCATCTTCACATCAACGTCAGCCGGATCAGAAAGCACCGGGACAACCGGCAGCTTGTCGAGATTGACCTTGAGCTGGTTGCCGGCGATACCAATGTCGACCATGCCCTTGTATGTCCTGTATCCTTCAAGCCTGAATTCGAGCAGATACTGCTTTGCTGCTAGACCGTCGATCCTGCATGGAGTGATGCCCATTTCCTTGTTGTCTATATAAACAGCAGAACCGTTTGGCTCGGTTTCAAAGAGCGCTGTCATGCCCTGCTTGAACGAAAAATTCATTGTTACAGGGTCTTTTGCCGTGTCAATCGTGTAGCCGATAGGCGGAAATCCCGTGAGATCAAGCTTGATCGTGTGTTTTCCGGCCTTCTGGTCTTTAAGGATCGCCGGAGTCTTCAGACCTGTCGGTGATCCTTCAAGATAGATGTCTGCACCTGGCGGATCGGAACGGATGTCGAAAGAATAGAGCTTTGCCAGAATCACGTGGTCGACTGGCTTGTTCCTCACGCTGAAACGCTCGACTTTTACAATTCTGGTCTGGGGTTCATAGCCATCATGCATCATCTCGATCTTGTATTCCCTTGGCGTGATGAAGCTCATGTAGACTTCACCCTCAGCAGCCCTCTGGCCATCAACGTATATTACAGCTTTCTTGTGCAACGGATCCGCGTTGCCCTCGAGCTTCACCTCGACTCCGTAGTAGCCGAGAGGCGCAAAGAAAATCAACGAGCCGGCAAGGATGCCGACGATTATCACGAGAAGTCCGATGATTGCGAATTTGTTAGTCTGTGTCTGAACCACTTTCACTCCTTAAAAGCCCTAGCCACCTGACATCGGTGAAATGGCCGTCAACATTGCAGTGCTGCCTCATGATGGCTTCGGTTTTGAAGCCAAGGTTTGAAAGCACATCGATTGCAGAATTGCCTTCGGTCACGAGGCAGTGAACCTTCATAAGACCGATTTTTTTGAATGTGTGGGAAACAATCTCAGATATCGCCTTGTTCATGGACTTTGAATCTTTTGTGAATGAAAACATGATCTGGGCATGGCTGTTTTTCATGTCGACATCGCAAAGCCCGATAATTCCGGCAGTTTTCTCATCTTCAGTCCACAACCAGAACAAATCCGAAACCTTTGAGTGTGGAAATGCGAGCTGATTCTCGGATTTGCCGAAGAATGGAACGTTCATCGTGCGGATATGGCTCCAGTCCAGCATGAACGACGAGTCTGCCACAAGTGCCCTGAAATCGCTCAAAATCAATCCCATTTCCTAAAGGATGATAGTATTAATTGTGCATAATGACAAGTATTGTTGACCCAAAAGCAAGCAAGAAGTAAAATTGGCACAAATGGATGAAACCAAAAGAGAAAAAGTAATTGACATTGCGATACTTGTGGTCATGGGTCTTGTTCTGCTCATGCCGATAGGATTTGCCATAGCTGCCTCCGGAATGTTCGGCAAGATAATGCTTCTCGGAAAAAGCGAGTTCTCTCCGTGGATGGACAGGCTCCTGCTTCTGGGAACGGCATTCTGGCTGATGTACCTGTGGTCATGGTTTGTGCCCGAAGTGAAGAACCGTGCGCCAAAAGTTTTTGGTTGTGTGGCGCTCTTTGCCATTTGCTCTATTGTGGCCATCCAGTTTGACAACATGTTGATTCCCAACTTTGCCGACACTGCCGCAAAGGATGCAGCAAACGTATGGTTCTTCAACCTGCCATACTACGCGCTCAGGGCGTTTGACACCGGAATGGTCTACTCAAAGATGTCGTTCGTTGTCATGGGCATAATGCTGTTGGCTTCCGGCGGGTTGCTCTGGTGGATCAAGACAGAGATTGCCATCGTCTGGAAAAAAGCGCTCCTGATCTGGGGAATGTACGAAGTGACGCTTTTCATTTTCCTTTGGATCATTTATAGAATCTTCGGGCCAATAATGTTTAAACCGCAATCGGTTGTCCTGTAACAAAAAAGCCCCGGCAATTCCGGGGCTTTTTCTTTTGTGCCAGATCAATAGCTGTCTTGACAAGCTTTTGTCTCGAGCTGCGGCTTTTCGCTTTTCAAATCAGACCAGACCTTGGACAGGGCAAGCACCGTTCTCTCAACGATCATCTGCCACTGGTCATCTGAATAGATTATGCCTTGCTTTTTTGCCCATTCCCTGAGCCTTGTCGTCGCCTGTTCAAGCTTGGTCTTGCTGTCCCAACCGAACTTGCTTGCCACCTGCTCGACACCGGAGGCAATCACCTCAGCCATCATTAGCGAAGACTGAAGCCTTTCACGGCCAAGCTTTGCCTCAAGCCACGCCCTCAGCTTTACTCCCAGCCAGGCCAGAACCGTTGTCAAAAGCCCAACGATGCCGGCAACCACAGCCGGATTTGTAAAAATCGCCACCCAAACACTATCTTCCATTGTCCCTCCTTGAAACAGCCACTTCCCTTGTGGCTTTTACGTAATTCACCCCAAAGCCATCGGCTTCAAGCGATCTTAAGGCACATTCAGGCAATCCGAACATTTCAGCTGATTTTTCCGATATCACAGCCTTCCCGCCAACGATCCTGCACGTCGAATCCATCACCTTGTTCACTTGAAAGCCTGGCGAGTCTGAAAAAAACAATCTTATATCCCTGGAACCGATTTTGAAAACCATCTTCTCTGGTTTGCACCCAACAACTGATTTAACGTCCGAAACCAGCTGTTCATGTGGGAAATTGAGTCCAGGGCATGCGGTAGCCATCACATTCTTATGCATCAGCAGCTGGCCTGTGTTTATTCCATACTGCCTGACAAGTGTTGAAGCCAGCATTCTCAACATTGTATACTGGGCTTGAGTCAGGTGTTGGATGAGCAGGTTTCCTTCACAACAAATACCGATTGTGTCATAGTTCCTTGCCGATCCACAGTGACCGAGCAAGGCCATGTCATCGGCGCATTTGATCTGGCGACCGTTTCTGGCGATGATGTAGTGATATTCGGCTTTTGAAAGGATTCCCCTGTTTCTCAGATGCGCCGGATCGATTGACATCTCATAAAGCCCCTGCCCATCAGACGAATCCGGTGGCGAAGTGGCGCTGTGGTGAAAGACGAGTCCGTTAATTTTCCTCATTTGGCCAGCACCTTAGAGATCATCAGAGCCATGGTTCCGGTGATTGCTGCAGAGATCAGGCCGATCACCCACGAAACCGTGCGAAGGATTGACTTGTTGTCTCTCTGTATCCCTTCAACCTTGCTGGCAAGCGGACAGTTTTGTGGCTGGTGCGATTGCGATTCGAGATGGTCAAGCCTTGATGAGTGCGATTCAACCGTAGTTACTGCGCGCGTGACAAGCAGGTGAATGTCATGAACCTCGCTCCCAAGCGTCTCCAAACGCTCAAACAATTTGCTGATGGTCGTATTGTCCATCATTTCCTCCCTATAAAGACAAAAATCGGAGCCCCCGCTCCGATTATAGTACTTATACTATATTTGGATAAAAGTCAAGTTCACCACATTCCGAGCGTGTCCAGATCATTCTCATTCATCCAGTCAAGCGACCACCAGCATAAACCGGTCGGGTTTGTTTCCTTGAAGCCGTCCTTGAACCTGACAATGTCGACAGCCTGTGCGTGGGTTCCCCTGCAAACCTCTGATTCAACCGAGCCGGCAGGAATGATGGATTCCATCGAACCTGACTTTGTGAATTTGTATCCCTTCGCCTGCTGGTTTTGCCTGAGGTCTTCGGTGAAGGTCTGGATTTCGTACTGTGGCGAAAAGAACTTGCAGTCGGGATCGCGATCCACCCAGTAGCACTGGGGGATGAAAACGTCGCAGTATTTTTCAAACGTCTGGTATGGGATTCTGAAGTGCTTTGACAGCTGGCCAAAGGTAGTATAGCCGATGAGAATTTTTGAAAATGACGGTGAATTTTTTATTCCTTCAAAATATTTTTCCATGGTCTGCGTGGCGTTGAGCGATGCCTCGACGTCAAACTCAGCGTCAACGAAGAAACCGTCAATGCCTGATTCAATGATGCTTTTTGCACACTCAGCCTCGGTTGACATGCTGTACCTGTCGCTGCCGTAAACAAACTGGAACCCATGGACTTTTATACCTTTTTCGTGGAATTTGTCCACCATCTGCTTGAATGTGAGCTTCTGGTTTTTCAGCCAGCTTTCAATCGATGAGTCCTCGCGAAGCCAGAAAGAATCTGAATCACCCAGCTTGATAACCACCCAGGTGGCTTTCGCCCTCTCGCATCTCTCTATGACTGTTTCAAGGGTTACTGACTGACCCATCACATCCTTGCCTTCGGCATTTTTCCCTGCGAAGTACTCGACGGTTTTGTCACTGGCCGAAAAAGGAGGGATGTTGAACAGCTGCCAGATGAAAAGGCCAGTGCCCTTGACAAGCGAAATGCTTTCGGGCGGTCCGCCGCAAGAGCTGGCAAGTAAAACCAGCGCAGACAGGATTAATATTTTCTTCACGTCTTGATTCTATCATATCAATCAAGATAATGTTTTAAAAATTTCAACACAGACTAAGGAGATTCATGATGACTGATTTTGACGCACTCCCACCGGCAGAAATGGCAATAAAGGCTGAAGAGATTGGTGTAAAGAAGGCTGGACTGAGTTTTTCAAAGACGTTTGTCCTGGCAATCATGGCAGGCCTCTTCATAGCAATCGGAGGAATGTTCGCTTCAACAGTCCAGGCTGGCGGAGAAAGCGTTCCATACGGTTTGCTCAAATTTGCTGCAGGCATTGCTTTTTGCGTTGGTCTTGCGCTTGTCGTTGTAGGAGGTGGAGAACTTTTCACCAGCAACAACCTGCTCATTTTCGCCTATCTTTCGAAGAAAATATCGATTTCGAAATTTGCCAGAAACCTGGCCATTGTTTACCTTGGCAACTTTGTCGGTTCGATCGTTCTCGTCGCGCTGATCTTCTTTTCAAAACAATACACAATGGGTCACGGCGGTATTGGAGCTGTGTTGCTGAAAACGGCAAACTCGAAGTGCAGCCTTGATTTTGTCCAGGCAATCCTTCTTGGCATCCTTTGCAACATCTTCGTTTGCCTGGCAGTCTGGCTCACTTACAGCGGAAAAACCGTCACTGACAAGATCATAGCGTTCATTCTCCCAATTTCGGCTTTTGTTGCCGGTGGATTTGAACACTCGGTTGCAAACATGTTCTTCCTGCCCCTTGGCTGGGTGATCAAAGTAGGTGCATCAGCCCAGTTCTGGACTGACATTGGCAAATCAGCCTCGGATTTCGGCGCAATCAACTGGAACAACATCCTGGTTGGTAACCTTCTCCCTGTAACAATCGGCAACATCATCGGCGGAGCCATATTTATCGGTGGCATGTACTGGCTTGCCTACAGAAAGCTCTGTAACTGATCGGTGGTTTTCTTAACAAACATCTTGCAGGCAGGATAAAACCTGCCTGCAAGCATTTTTATGCGACAACCCATCCAAACAAAATCACAAAACCTTAAGAGAATTTCTTTATTTGCATTTTCACAGGTCTATCATTACCAACCATGGATCAGCGGTTTTCATACTGGCTGGATGTGTTTCTGGCCGTTGTTTTTGGTGCCCTTGCCGCCGGTGCTGTCTGGCTTTTCCAGCAAACACTGGCATTCAGTGAAATAATAATGCCAAGCCTGCACGGGTTCTTCATCGCCCTTGTCCCGGCATTCGGCGGACTGCTTGTCGGATTGATCTCGTACATGAGCAAAATCGAAGCATCCGGCGACCTTCTTGACATTATTGCCGGCACAAACCTGAAACGCAGGATTTTATCAAAACCCAGAAACATCATCAAGCCATTTCTTTCAGCCATCTCAATCGCTTCCGGAAACCCGGTCGGATCACAGATGTCAACTGTCATGCTCGGTTCCCAGGCAGCAGCGTTTACATCGACGTTTCTGAACATCCCAAGAAGAAGGACGAGACTTCTGATTGCATGCGGTGCAGCAGCGGGTTTTTCTGCAGCTTTTGGGTCACCGCTGGCAGCCGTTGCCTTCGTCATCGAAGTCATTTTGTCAGAATTCACAACATACGGTTTTGTTCTTGTTGCCACAGCTTCAGGTTCGGGCTACATCTTTTCAAGACTCATCGGCCTTGGCATCCCATTTTCAAACATAAAGGTTTCTGACACCCATTGGCTTGACATGGTTGCAGCGATTGTTATCGGCATTCTGTGCCCGGTGATCGCTTTTGGCTGGCAAAAAATTATTGACCTCATCGAGTCAAAAACCCACAAGCTGCCGCTTGCAAGCCTCTGGGGGCCAATGGTTGCTGGACTGGTCGCCGGCTTGATCATGATTTTTTATC